>CANMNM010000172.1 GCA_947499275.1 Actinomycetota bacterium
GATTGGGCCTCAACTGTCCCTGATCTGCTCATCGCTGAAGGTCGATTCGGAGTCGCCCTCGGTGAAGACACTGCCGTTGCGAAACAAGAATTTGAAGAATGTATTTCGCAGGCATGTTCACGTGATGCCTGGCTTGCCGAGAATCCGGTAGAAATCCAATGGTGGGGAGGTCAATTCGCTTCCGGGCAAACGGAACCGGACTCCGAGATCATAAAAAATCTTGCAACCGTGCACGAACAGATCACCGAGATGTCCCTTGAGGAATATGGCGCTCCCTACGGATCGGATCTGCGGCTACTCACCGGTTTAGTTGGTATTCCCACGGTTCAGTACGGACCGGGTGATGCAGGTGTTGCCCACGCACCCGATGAATATGTTCAGGTTTCTGAACTCGTCACAACCGCGCGTGTAATCGCTGAACTCATCAAAATAAGTATCGGCTAATACCTGGATAAACCTCTCCACTTATATCGAGATCGCCTGTGGATTGCACCTCGCTATCCACAGGTCACCGGTTTCACACTTTCCACATGGATGATTCATTTTTTCAACGCGTGTATCCCCAGTACAACCACCGCATTCCGGTGATCAGTCGAGCAGATGGCTCTGTTGAATTCGGCGACTACTCGTTATCGAAAGTCCCCAGTTCGAAAAGCGTTGAGTGGTTTATGTCCCTGGATGGTTCACGGAGTGCCAAACAAGCCAGCATTGAGGGATGCGAACAAATCGGGGTTCCCCGACAAGTGGTCACACGTTTGCTGATTGACGGATTTGAATCAGGAGCACTGGTTGACTCCCGCACCCCACCACGCACCGCGCGTTGGCGGAATGGAACGGACAGGGACCGCACTCACACTGATATTGCCTGTGCTCAAAAGCACGTAATTGATTACCGGGATAAATTTCCCCATCAGGATGCCGCTGAAATCATTGACCACCGAAGCGCCGTTCAAATTGAGCTGGTGGGTCAGGGTCCACTAGCCGAGGCCATCTATCAATTGGGACGTGACTCAGGGTTCGAATTTACCCAGCAAAGATCCTGCGCATCCGTTGTTGTTTTTGTGAGCCGAGCACATCCACGTGTTTTTGAACATGCAAATTCGCATCTATGTTCACTACCCCACCTTCACGTGGGCTCCCGTTTGGACAGCACGCAGATTGGTCCCCTCGTGATTCCTGGTGAAAGTTCATGCTTTCGTTGCGCCCAACTGCATCACCGCGATTCCTCGCCCGACTGGATGGGTGTTGATCTTCAGTGGCGACACCACGCGAACTCCGGCGAGAGCGACTCGATCCTGACCTACCAAACTGCTGCTTACACGCTCTTGCTACTTCGACACTGGATGGACGGGATGGCAATCACCAATACCGCGTGGATCGCGAGTCTCCCTTGGTTGCATTTTCGTGCTCAACCTGCGCTACCGCACCCATTGTGCGGGTGTCAGTTTCACGCATCCGACTTCGCCGGGTAAATTCACCGGCTAAACATCGGTTGGGAAGCCCGACCGCGCATGAATCTGCCTTTGGCCACACAATAGGCGGGTGCCAGAACTACCAAAAAATGCGTTTACCCGCGGGATCCGAATGGCGTCACTGCCGGCAACGTACGCCGGTCGAACTGCACTCGGCTTCGGGAAACGAGTCGGCGGTAAACCAGCCGAAGCAATTGCGGCAGAAATGTCCGCCCGTACGGCTGAACAAATGTTTAAGGTGCTGGGCGAGCTCAAGGGTGGCGCGATGAAACTCGGCCAGGCTATGAGCGTTTTTGAAGCCGCCCTCCCTGAAGAATTCGCGGCTCCCTATCGAGCCATGTTGACCAAATTGCAGGACTCCGCCCCCGCAATGCCAACCAGCGCTATTCACAAGATCTTGTCCGAGGAGCTGGGTGAAGATTGGCGCGATCGATTCATTGAATTTAATGACCAGCCTGCCGCGGCCGCATCAATTGGCCAAGTGCATAAGGCAACCTGGCATGACGGGCGCGTTGTTGCCGTCAAAGTGCAATACCCAGGTGCCGATAAAGCACTTGTTGCTGACTTGAATCAGATGATCCGCATGGGGAAACTCTTCGCTGGTTGGATTCCAGGCCTTGATATCAAACCGCTACTTGAAGAACTAAAAGAGCGAGCCATTGAAGAGCTCGACTACCTTCTCGAGTCCCAAAATCAACGGGCGTTTGCGGTTGCATTCGAAGGCGATCCTGATTTTCACATTCCCCATGTACTCGCAGCAGCGCCACACGTTTTAGTGAGTGAGTGGATTGAAGGCCGACCACTGTCGAACATCATTGCCGAAGGAACACCCGCTGAACGTGATCGCGCCGGTTTGCTCTACGAGCGGTTTCTATTAACCGGCCCCTCGCGCGCAGGACTTTTACACGCGGACCCTCACCCCGGTAACTTTCGAATGACAGCCGAAGACAAGTTGTGCGTGTTGGATTTCGGCGCCGTATCTCGACTACCTGACGGCTTACCCGTTGCAATGGGGACCCTCCTACGAATCGCCCAGAGCGGAAACGCAGAAGACGTTCTTGAGGGTTTACGAGCTGAAGGGTTCGTAAAGCCCAACATTGATGTCGACGCCGATGCGATTCTGAGCTATCTCGAGCCCTTTGTTGAGCCAACTCGCTACGAAAGTTTTCACTTCAATCGCGACTGGATCCGAGGGGAATTCGCCCGGCTCAATGACATGAAAAGCCCTGACTTCACCATCGGGCTCAAAATCAATCTGCCACCCTCTTATGCGCTGATTCACCGGGTGTGGATAGGGAGTATCGCGGTGTTGTGTCAGCTCGACGCCAATGTTCCGGTGCTCGCGGAACTCAATGCTTGGGTTCCAGGCTTCAAAGTGGACCTGGTGGAAACCGTCAGTGTTGAACGTGAATAATTTCTAATAGTTCGGCACCAAACTCGGTGAGTTTTGCTGGGCCAACTCCAGGGATTGCCGAAAGTTCGTCGAAATCACGCGGCATGAGTTCAGCCATTGCGGTCAGTGTCGCGTCAGTGAAGACAATGTATGCAGGAACATTTTTTTCAAATGATTTTTCCTTGCGCCACGCTCGCAAACTTTCAAAAATCATTTCATTGGGTTCCCCGGGACATTTTTGGCAACGACCAATTGTTCGCTCAGACGGAGTTACCAGCCCCTTGCCACATACCCGACACGGTTTAGGCCCGGTTCTTTTACGACTGTGCGTAACCTGGGAACTGCCCCGTACCACCGAGCCGTCAAGGCCAAGCCCTCCGTTAACACCGTCAACACTTGCACCCGCCGAGCCTTGAGGCGCATGTACAAAGAACCTGCTCAAGGATCGGGTTGCTTTCCCACCAGGAGCCCGCGACCTACCCCAACTCACCTCAAGAATTCGAGCCGCACGCGTAATTCCAACATAAGCCAGTCGTCTTTCCTCGTCGACGCCATCCTCAGAGTCGGCATAGGACAGCGGAAGTAATCCCTCGCTGCAACCCACGAGAAAGACCACGGGCCATTCCAACCCTTTTGCCGAGTGGATCGAGGCAAGGGTGACTGCATCAGCTGTCGGCGCGTGTTCAACTGATGCTCGAGCGTCAAGGTCTGCGATGAAATCGCTGAGTGAGGTGTTTGGATCCGTTTCCTCGGCCATGGAGATCGGAAGAG
>CANMNM010000173.1 GCA_947499275.1 Actinomycetota bacterium
TTCGCATCTGGGACGGTGGACTGGGAATTTGGGGTGCCGTCGCTTTAGGTGGTGTCGGTGCATGGATAGGTGCTCGCCGCAGTGGTGTTGCCCTGCCGCCGGTAGCCGATGCAATCGCTCCGGGAATCGCACTTGCCCAAGCAATTGGCCGATTAGGTAATTACTTCAACCAAGAACTTTTTGGCTCACCAACGACATTGCCCTGGGGCCTGGAGATCTCACCAGGAAATCGACCAGCGGACTACGTTGATTTCGCGACATTTCACCCCACATTTCTCTATGAATCCTTGTGGCTGGTTGGAGTCGCGCTCGTCGTGATTTGGGCTGATCGCCGATTTAACCTCGGCCACGGTCGGGCTTTTGCCCTATACATTTTGTTGTACACGCTAGGTAGATTCTGGATCGAGCTCCTTCGGATTGACGATGCCAATGTTGTCTTAGGACTGCGCCTGAACGTGTGGACCTCGATTATTGTCGGATTAGGGGCATTGGCCTACTTGGTCATCTCCGCTCGCATGCGGCCCGGCAGGGAAGTCATTACGGAATCATCGGAGCCGAAGGAGCCCACGGAGCAGTCTGAACCAGAAGCGGTATAGTTTAACCCTCGGGCCAACGTCGTCCCGGAAATTTCTGAGTCATTTGTTGTTGACCAGATCCAATCCGTGTTGAATGCGACGTTTGAGGAGATTCACAATGGCGATCAGCCTGCACCCCAAAAAACAGGGTCTTTACAACCCTGACCGCGAACATGACGCTTGCGGTGTTGCATTTGTCGCTACCTTAACCGGGATCCCAAGCCACGAAATTGTGGAAAAGGCTATTAAAGCTTTAACCAATCTCGAACACCGAGGTGCTTCAGGTAGTGAACCTGATAGCGGTGACGGTGCGGGAATTTTAATTCAGGTTCCGGACCTCTTCCTGCGAAACAAAGTTGACTTCAACCTGCCCCCGGCTGGCGAATACGCCGTCGGCACTGCTTTTTTTGATCAAGGGCAAGCTCCGCTTGCTATGGCTGCAATGGCAGACCTAGCGCTCGCGGAAGGCCTGAGCATTCTTGGGTGGCGCCAGGTTCCAACAAATGACACGATGATTGGGGCGATGGCCAAATCGTGTATGCCAGATTTTTGGCAGCTTTTCATAACGGACAACGCGTCTTCAGGGATTGCTCTTGATCGTGCGGTTTATGGTTTTCGCAAAATGGTCGAGCATGACCTGGGCGTGTATTTCTCGTCCCTGTCAAGTCGCACCCTGTTGTATAAAGGCATGTTGACCACGGGCCAACTGGCACCCTTCTTCCCAGAATTGACAGATCCGCTTATGCAGAGCGCATTAGCCCTCGTCCATTCCCGATTTTCAACGAACACTTTCCCCTCGTGGCCACTTGCACACCCTTATCGCTTGATTGCACATAACGGTGAGATCAACACGGTCCGGGGAAACCGAAACTGGATGACCGCTCGTGAGGCAATGTTGACCTCTGACGTTTTGTCTGGGGATCTGACCAGGTTCTTCCCTATTTGCTCACCTGATGGGAGTGATTCAGCCTCATTCGATGAAGCACTCGAGCTCTTGCATCTTGGTGGTCGTTCCCTGCCGCACTCAGTTCTCATGATGATTCCTGAAGCGTGGGAAAACAATTTGGATATGTCGCCGGCACGAAGAGCATTTTATGAATTTCACGCAACAATCATGGAACCGTGGGATGGTCCGGCGAATGTGTGTTTCACCGACGGAACTGTTATTGGCGCGGTATTGGACCGCAATGGTCTACGGCCTGGACGATTCTGGGTCTGTGACGACGGACTCGTCATCTTGGCATCTGAAGCAGGGGTTCTCGACATTGACCCGAGTACCGTCATCCGTAAGGGCCGGTTGCAGCCGGGCAAAATGTTTTTGGTGGATACCGCAGCTGGTCGAGTAATTGAAGACGAAGAGATCAAGGACGCACTGGCTGCCGAAAATCCATATCAAGAGTGGGTGTCCAGTGAAGTCATCCACCTTGATGCTTTACCCGACCGGGAACATATTGTTCACACGCGGGAGTCCGTAGCTCGCCGCCAACAAACTTTCGGTTACACCCAAGAAGAGTTACGTCTCATTATTGAACCGATGGCTAAAAACGGCACCGAAGCAATTGGCTCCATGGGCACTGACACGCCCATCGCTGCATTGTCAGACCGCCCTCGGCTGCTCTTTGACTATTTCAGTCAGCTTTTCGCGCAGGTGACAAATCCTCCACTCGATGCAATTCGCGAGGAAATCGTGACGTCTCTCGGGAGCCTTATTGGTCCCGAGGGAAACTTGTTGGAGGCATCACCGGCTCACTGTCGTCAAGTTGTTTTGCCATTTCCTGTCATTGACAATGATGAATTGGCAAAAATCCTGCACATCAATGCCGATGGCACACTGCCAGAGTTTGCGGCTGCTCGCATCAAGGGCCTCTACAACGTGCACGGCGGTGGGCCTGCACTCGAAAAGCGCATTTCAGAAATATTCAACGAAGTTGACGCATTGATTCGCCAAGGAAAGAGATTCATTGTTCTGTCAGATCGTGACAGCAATGCGAGCCTTGCTCCCATCCCATCCCTGTTGTTGTGCGCGGCCGTTCACCACCATTTAGTGCGCACCAAGCACCGCACCATGATCAGTCTGTTGATTGAAACGGGAGATGTACGCGAAGTTCACCATGTTGCGCTTTTGATCGGTTACGGTGCCGCTGCCATCAACCCTTATTTGGCACTAGAAAGCGTTGAGGATCTTGTTCGACGTAATGTGATTTCTGACATTTCTCCTGAGAAAGCTATGCGCAATGTCATCAAATCCTTGGGCAAGGGTCTCCTGAAAGTTATGTCCAAAATGGGAGTGTCAACGGTTGCCTCCTATCGCGGAGCGCAGATTTTTGAAGCTATCGGCCTGTCACAGGAATTTATTGATGCTTACTTCACAGGAACGGTTTCTCAACTTGGCGGAATCGGTCTTGATGTAATCGCGGAAGAAAATGCCGCGAGACATGCGGATGCTTACCCTGTGTCAGGAATTTCGCCGACACATCGCACTTTGCGTGACGGCGGTGAATATCAATGGCGGCGCGAAGGATCACCACACTTGTTTGACCCAGACACGGTATTCCGTCTGCAGCACGCGACTCGATCAAAGCGTTTTGACATATTCCGTGAATACACCAGCCGGGTCAACGATCAGTCGGAACGGCTTATGACATTGCGTGGATTATTCGAGTTTTCATCACCGAGACCCTCAATTTCAATTGATGAAGTTGAGTCGATTGAGAGCATTGTTAAAAGGTTCTCAACAGGCGCTATGTCCTACGGATCAATTTCAGCGGAGGCACACGAAACTCTCGCAATCGCCATGAATCGCCTCGGGGCAAAATCCAATACGGGTGAAGGTGGAGAGGATCCAGAACGCTATTTACCTATGGCAAACGGAGATTCCAAGCGTTCAGCCATTAAGCAGGTGGCTTCTGGTCGCTTCGGTGTTACGAGCGAATACCTGGTGAACAGTGACGATATCCAGATAAAGATGGCACAGGGAGCTAAGCCGGGTGAAGGTGGCCAGCTTCCCGGTAACAAGGTGTATCCGTGGATCGCCAAGACA
>CANMNM010000174.1 GCA_947499275.1 Actinomycetota bacterium
GGCGAACGCACCTACATCATCTTGAGTTTTGTTGCTAAGTCACTTTTGGCCTGGCAGGTTTTTGCCGGCGCCCTCGCTGGCTAACCAGCAACACTCTTCACTTATCGCTGCTCGGGAAGCTGTTCGCTTGATCTGAATGGTCCGAGTATTCGACTTGAAACCGTAGTGACCGACAAAGTTGCCGACGCGATTATGTCGGTGCTTGCCGAGAAGTACTTTGAAACTTATGCAACCGTGGCTTGGATTACACCGACCCAAGTCATGCGACCCAACCGCTTCTAAATCTCCGCACTTGCGATCTGTTCGGAAATAACTAAGGATCCGGACTTGTTGCAGTGCAGCGCGTTTTTCTAAGCGCGCCAGGTCTTCAGTGTTCCAACCGAGACGGGCAAGATATCGGCTACGTCAACGGTGTGTCGATGTATCAATCCCGCACGGAATTCATTTTCAGTATCGACGAAGGCAAGCTCGATATCCCAGCATTCAGAATATGGACGACTGAAGGTACTCCGAATGATGTTGAGGCCACCGAAGGTGAATCCTTCACGTTGAGCGATCACAGCCGACATCGTCAATTGAACGGGGTTCGCCAATAAGTAATTCAGAGTGCGATATGGACCGCCGGCTCCATCGTTCCTCGACTCATCTTTGATCTTGCGCAGAATGCTCAACAGAATCTCGCTCGACACGACATCAATACCGGTGCGAGCCACACTCGACTCCACAGTCCATGCATAAAGACCACGCATCACTTCCATCACAACTCTGGGCACGCGAGTGCCGTCACGAAGTGTGCGCATCGAACTCAGACGAAGACCAGGGATAGAAATTGTGTCAACTTCACCAAGAACTTGCGCCGTCAATATCTCTGCCAGATTTGAATAGATTTCCGCAGCGAGCGGACCTTCAGGCTCTAAGGCGTAGATCGGGTTGCCGTTCTCTTGCAGTAGCCAGGTAAGGCGTTCAGCTAATGAGGGACGCTCGGCAAGTAACCGACCCATCACAGCGGCATCAGCAACGCTGCCTTCGATACCTACTGATTTGCGATCTTGCTCGAGGGCCTCGTATGCCAAATCTGTTGGGATTTCGAAACCAACGCTGCCAAGGGCAAATACGAAGGTGGGTGTTCGAAGTGATTGCTCAACAGCGTCGACTTCGTTGGCCGATTGCTCAACACCTCGAGGCTCCTTGCCTCTCCAATTCGCACGGCTCCTCGGTGGTAAACCTGGCGCAGAACGAGGGTTGTCTACTTTGACCGTGTCAGTGCCAAAGGGAGCCGGAACCGAACCGGACTCGACCATCTCGAGTGCACCCATGGGGTTGAGAATGCCGCCGATGCACTCCTCCTGAAACTCCCCGCGGTATGGGGTGGCGCTCGCAACAATTGCACGACCTACTTCGATCGGATCGATCGACTTTCCTTCTGAAATTCTTTTCGAGAGAATCAGCGCAGCAACAGCTGTCACAATCGGGGCAGCACAACTTGTCCCGCGTTCGCGTCCGACTCCGCCAGCGATTTGGGCGCCCAGAATGTTGGTGCCATTTGCCATCACACCATGGCCTTCGAGTCGAGAACCAAAGTTTGATGACTCTGTCGGTTCACCCGAATCATTAACGTTTCCGACCGCGAGAACGAATTCCTCAATGGTCGGATATCCGTAAGTTGTACCGTGATCGTTGCCGGACGGATTAACAATCAAGATGCCAGCTTGGCGTGCACGGTCAAACGCCTTCCTGAGAATTGAGTGATTGCTTCCCGTCTGACTCGTTAAAACGATGGCGCAGTGAAGAATGTGCACGCCTAGTTGGATGGCATGCTCGACAGCACGGGCAAACGCGATGTCTGTCTCGAAATCTTTGGTGTCCCCTACTGCCACGATGAACTCACCGGAGCACAGCGGAGCTATTCCTGGCACCTCACCGTCGAGGTCACCAAAGATTTGGCTGGCGAGGAACGTTGGGTGACCGCGCAACCCCTCGGGATCGCTTTCGAGTTCGAAACCACATGGGTTGCTCACCTTGATTCGAGCACCTTTGAGTGCGGGATGCTCAAGGTCTGGAAAGCCATCCAATACAGCGATGCGAATCCTGGGATCACCGAGCGTCACTTGACGCAAATCGGCAATCCCAGGAATATCACAAATGTCAGCCATGACTATTCCAGCCAATTCTGAGCATGCTGCAGGCAAGCATTAAATACTGCCTCGCTTGCGATATGAATCTTCACCAATCTGAGGTGGGTCATTGAAGTTGTTGCTGTGCATTAATTGAATTGTCCAATGCAAGTGGTCACGCTGGCTTTCATTCCCCAACGGGACGGACTCGTGCGGAATCACCAACGATGGCTGCCGTACTGGCGGTGCTTGGATTGGCTGCGGCGAACTCATGATGACGATGACCAACTGCGAACCTCGCCGACCGACACTGGCATGACATCGCTGACGTCAATCGTGAAGCGGAAGACGGTGCGAGCGCGTCGAGTGTTTTCTGGGTCAAAGAATTTCAACTTGATGTCCCAAGCATCGGCATCTGGTCGAGCGTATGGGCTTCGCTCAACTTCAATAGTGTCTAGCCGCATAGACAACTGGATCGTTTCGGTGAACACCTTGGTTGCCTGGAAAGCATTAGTCGCAGCGAAGTTAAGTGCACGATCTGGCGAGAGACGCCCAAGGTTGCGAATTTCGTAGTACACGCGATCAAAGAAGTTACGGAGAGTACCGTTCAAATTTGCCACGAATTCCTTTGACTTGTTCTTGGTATCAACGGCGGAAATAGCATCTGCGATGAGACGGTTGACCTGCCAGCCGTAAAGTCCACGAGGGGCATCGATTTCAACGACCGGAACCACCTGGCCCGAGAAAAGTCGAACTGAACGCCCAGAGACGGTTCCAGGAACGCTCACTCGCTCAATAAATTCGGCACTTGTAGTCGACGCGTTTGCATTTGCGAGGAAGCTGACCAAGATGGCGTTGATCTCGGCGGCGTATGGGCCAACTGCTTCCACCGCGTAGATAGGGGTTAGTTCAAGGTTCACAGTCCAAATCAATGCACGGGCCTCTGAAGGTTGAGCGCGAAGATGCTCGACGAGTTGGCGAGCGTCATAGGGATTAGGCGGAACGAGCGCGCCATTGATTTGCAACGGCACCATGGTCTGTTTGAATGAGTCACGACGAGCCTCGGTGCCGAAGTCGAAACCAAGAGTTCCAAGAGCGTAGATCAACGACCCTTGATCCTTGATTGGGTGACCTGATTGTTCTGCGCCTTCGGTTACAACTGCCGATTGCTGAATTGCATTCATTACTGCCTCCATTGGGGTTTCTAGGGTTTGTTGCACGACTGCAGCTGCAGGCATTGCAGTGCTCATCGTTGCTGATGGTGATTCGCTTACAGAGTTGCCACAGCCACACGATTGTTCTGCGCCAACTGAAATGACTTCTTGATTCATGTCTTGTCTTGTTCCTTCCATATTGTTTGTAAATTGCTTCATTGCTTGTCTCGCCCCTTCTACATTGAGAGTTCTGCCGAGCAAGCGCTGACAGAGTTGATGACTGTCAGATTCGCAAGTGTCGGCGCCATGTAGGAGTGCCCTCCCGATGTCGCGTACTCTT
>CANMNM010000175.1 GCA_947499275.1 Actinomycetota bacterium
AAGAAAAAACAGCAAATCGCACAAAGCAGATGTGTTTAAAAAGCCAGTTGATAATTCAAAAGAGTCAGTTCTAACTTATAAAATGATAGAAAGTAGAGGCCATCAGGCGCTGCTAGAAGTTTATCCGATTACGGGTCGATTCCACCAAATTAGGGCACAGCTTTCAGCCAATAAAACGCCCATAGTCGGCGATTTGAAGTATGGAGCACCTCAGGTATTGAAAAACAAGTCCATATGTTTGCATGCCTATGGTATTTCGTTTGTGCATCCTATCAAGAATGAACCTGTTGAAATAGCTTGCCCACAAAGTTTTTAAGGTCAAATTTTTATTTAATGGGTTTTTATGGGAAAGAATCATTAAAATAATTAGCAATACATCCTTAATTTTGTGCCCGATGCCAAGTATTTCTTTTAATAACACTGAGGTTGCATTTGCCCATAAAAGCAATGCTGAACTTAAGAAAGCAAGACTATTATTTCAAAGTTTCAATTATCCACTATTAATTAAATATGGACCTGGTATTGCGGCTTCGGTTATTGAGTTTATAAGCCCAGTAAAAACCATAATTAAAAATACACTCTTCGCTCAGTTTTGTGGAGGTGAAAGCATTGAAGATTGTGCAAAGGCAATTTCTACTTTAACCGCCAATAATATTGGAACTATTTTAGACTATTCTGTTGAAGGTGAAGAAAATGAACTTGCTTTTGATTATACCTGCAAGGAGGTTATATTAACCATTGTAAAAGCTTCTGAGGATAGAAAAAATATTCCGTTTTCGGTATTTAAAACCACGGGCATCGGCCGCATGGAATTACTCACCAAAGTGAATGCCGGTGAATCAATTAATGAATCTGAACAGGCAGAATTTGAACGAATTAAAAATAGATTTTCATCCATCTGCAAGGCTGCATCAGACCATGATGTTAAACTGTTTGTTGACGCCGAAGATTCGTGGATTCAAGATGTGATTGATGATTTGACCTATGATGCAATGGCCTTGTACAACCAGGAGAAGGCAATCATATTCAATACGGTTCAATGTTACAGGACTGGCAGAGTTGCGCACATTCAAAGAAAATTAAGTGAGTTGAATTGTTACTTAGGCTTTAAATTGGTGAGAGGTGCTTACATGGAAAAAGAACGTGAGCGCGCCTCGAAAATGGGGTATCAGAGTCCAATTCAGCCTGATAAAGTTGGGTCAGACAAAGAATACAACGATGCCATCTCATTATGTGTGGAGCACATAGACAGAGTTAGCATTTGTGCTGGTACCCATAACGAAGATAGTGCATTGTATTTAGTTGATTTAATGGAGAAGAAAAACATCGCTAAGTTTCATCCTCATATTTACTTTGCTCAGTTATTAGGTATGAGTGATCATATTAGTTTTAATTTGGCCCATGCCGGGTATAATGTTGCAAAATACGTTCCTTACGGTCCAGTAAAAGCAGTATTGCCATATCTTAGTAGACGTGCTCAGGAGAATAGTTCGGTTCAGGGACAGGTAGGAAGAGAATTGAGTTTGATTAGCCAGGAGTTGAAAAGAAGGAAATAATTAAGGATTTCGGTTTGGCTTAGCTTAAGAATTATAAGTTAATTATAGTGCTGTATACCAAATTATTAATTAAGAAATACGAGGACATTAGTCTTGTTTAACAATATAAAGGAACTTTATAAGTCCAAAATCCCGCAGAAATACGGGATTTTTTTTTCATAAAAGTATTACCTTTGCAGAACTTTTATAATATCATGTCAACAGAAACAAGCACATACGTACCTTACAAAGTTAAAGACATCTCTTTAGCAGAATGGGGAAGAAAAGAAATTAAATTGGCTGAAGCAGAAATGCCAGGTCTAATGGCACTAAGAGCTGAATACGGTAAAAGCAAGCCTCTTGCTGGTGCAAGGGTTGCTGGTTGTTTGCACATGACCATTCAGACTGCAGTATTAATCGAAACACTTACTGAATTAGGCGCTGAGGTTACTTGGTCATCTTGTAATATTTTCTCAACCCAAGATCACGCTGCCGCTGCCATTGCTGCTGCTGGTATTTCTGTTTATGCTTGGAAAGGTATGACAGCTGAAGAGTTTGACTGGTGTATTGAACAAACTTTGTTCTTTGGCGATTCAAAACAACCATTAAATATGATTTTGGATGATGGTGGTGATTTAACCAATATGGTTTTTGACGTATATCCAGAACTTGCTGCAGGAATAAAAGGATTAAGCGAAGAAACCACAACAGGTGTTCACCGTTTATATGAAAGAATGAAGAAAGGCACCTTGATGATGCCAGCAATCAATGTAAATGACAGTGTTACCAAGTCTAAATTTGACAATAAATATGGTTGCAAAGAATCGTTAGTAGATGCAATCAGGAGAGCAACAGATATTATGATGGCAGGTAAAGTTGCCGTTGTGGCTGGTTATGGTGATGTAGGAAAAGGTTCTGCAGAATCTTTGCGCGGCGCAGGTTGCAGAGTTCTAATAACTGAAATCGATCCAATTTGTGCGCTGCAAGCAGCAATGGATGGTTTTGAAGTGGTTACCATGAACGAAGCTTGTACAAGAGCAAACATTTTTGTTACAGCCACTGGTAACGTAAACATTATTAAGGAAAGACATTTCAAAACAATGAGAGACAAATCAATTGTTTGTAACATTGGCCATTTTGATAATGAAATTGATATGAATTGGTTAAATTCTAACCATGGCGATACCAAGTATACCATCAAACCACAAGTTGATGTTTACACTGTAGATGGTAAAGAAATTATCATTTTAGCTGAAGGTAGATTGGTTAATTTGGGTTGTGCGATGGGCCATCCATCATTTGTGATGAGTAACTCATTCTCGAACCAAACATTGGCACAATTAGAACTTTGGAACAACAGCCAAAACTATGAGAACAAAGTATATGTTTTGCCTAAGCAATTGGATGAGAAGGTAGCCTATTTACACTTAGCACACATTGGCGCAACCTTAGAGACATTAGACGCTGAACAAGCTGAATACATAGGTGTTGAGATGAATGGTCCGTTCAAAAAAGACACATACAGATACTAATATAATTGATTAAATATTTAAACGTCCTTCTTTGGGTTTTAATCCTGCCTGTTATTTTGGCCATGGAGACAGCACCAAAGAAGGACGTTTTTTATGCCTCACATAGCGCAGTTAAGAACAGACCTGAACTATGCGATTCTTTAATAAATTACGCCAAACAATATTTGAATAGTCCATATTGTTATGGTTCAAATGTTCCAAAATGCTTTGATTGCAGTGGGTTTGTGCAATTTGTGTTTTCTCATTTTGGAACCAAACTGCCCAATTCATCTGGCAATATTGCCTACTCTGGGAAGTTCATAAGTTTTAAAAACGCCAGTGCCGGAGATCTTATTTTCTTTAATGGCAGAAATACGGGCGAAACGGTTGGCCATATTGGAATCGTAACCAAAACGGAAGGGAATGCTATTTATTTTATACATGCCTCTGTACAAGCAGGTGTTATCGTTTCTAATTCCCTTGAATCCTATTATAGCAAAAGGTTATTATTTGTAAAAAGGGTACATATTTAATTTTTCTA
>CANMNM010000176.1 GCA_947499275.1 Actinomycetota bacterium
ACGCCTTCGTGCGGTAATGAACTTCACAGCGGCAAAGCCTTTCTTGATTGTCGAAAAATGGTGTAGCGGGACTTACTTCAAGATGTAAATCATGAAAAAGAGTGCAATCCAAACAACATCAACGAAATGCCAGTAATAGGAAACAACAATTGCTCGAGTTGCTTGTTCATGGGTGAAGCGTTTCGCTACGTAGGTGGTGGCCAAGACCAAAAGGAACGCAATCAGCCCCCCGGTCACGTGCATTCCATGAAAACCGGTGGTGATGTAGAAGGCTGAACCGTAGGCATTCGATGAAAGGGTGAGGCCTTCGTGGACAAGTTCCGTGTATTCGGTGATCTGACCACCAACGAAGAAAGCTCCCATGAGGAAAGTGATGATGAACCAACGGCGAAGGCCTTTAACGTCTCCGCGCTCAGCGGCGAAGACTCCCAGCTGACAGGTTACCGAACTCAATACCAGAACCGTGGTGTTCAGGCTGGCGAAGGGGATGTTGAGAATTTGGGTCTCATTGGCCCACAGTTCAGGGTTGACCGCACGCATCGTGAAATACATGGCAAAGAGCGCCGCAAAGAACATGAGTTCACTGGCGAGCCAGACAATTGTTCCGATGGAGACCATGTTGGGGCGGTTCGCCGGTGCATGGTCATATGCCTGGGGGATTACGGTTGCTTGGGCCACGCCCATACTCTCGCAGATCGAGAACTAAATTTCTCTCTGACCCCCTCTTATTAATAAGTGATTTTCGCCTCGTTGGTGAGCCTGTTTTTCATTGAGCGTTTTCTGCTGGATAGAGTACGAATGTGGCAACAGAATCCGGGACCCGAGACCCCTTGCGCGTACTCATTTACAGTAGCAATCGCAACACCCGCGCTGACGTCATTTCAGCCCTAGGCCCACGACCTTCAATGGACCTGCCCACCGTCGAATACACCGAAGTGGCAACCGAGCCCGGATTCATTTCAGCGGCCGACAAAGGAAAATTCGACCTTTTTATCCTCGACGGTGAGGCAACACCCGCTGGAGGAATGGGGCTCGCCCGACAAATTAAAGATGAACTTTATCGATGCCCACCGGTTTTAGTGTTGATTGCGCGCCCCCAAGACGCCTGGCTGGCAACCTGGTCGCGCGCTGATGCAGTTGTTGGATTGCCGATCGAGCCGGTGTCAACCGCCCAAGCGGTAAGCCGACTGCTGGCAACCCGGCTGAGCCTGACTTCCTAGGAATTACCCATGGAAAGCAACAGCTGGCCGAATATTCTCGCCAATATTGCTGGCCCACACCCATTAACCGCTGATCACGTTGATTGGGCCATGCATGAAATACTCAATGATCGATCAACCGATGCCCAAATCGCTGCGTTTGCCATTGGACTAAAAATCAATGGGGAAACCCCCGAGCAGGTGGCGGCGCTGGCAACCACCATGTTGAAATTTGCCAACCTCGTCCCGATCCCACCCCAAATATCCGTCGTCTTGGACATTGTTGGCACGGGCGGGGACGGCTCCCACTCGGTCAATATCAGCACCATGGCCGCGGTTGTGGCGGCGTCATGTGGCGTGACCGTGATCAAGCATGGAAATCGGGCAGTTTCCAGCTCAACGGGCTCGGCAGACCTTCTTGAAGCTCTCGGGCTTGACTTAGACCTCAGCGCCGAACAAGTGGGAATTGTTGCCCAAGAGGCTGGGATTGCCTTCTGTTTTGCGCCCAAACACCACCCAGCCATGCGTTTTGCCGGGCCAGCCCGAACCCAGTTGGGAATTCCTACAGTTTTCAATATTTTGGGTCCACTCACCAACCCGGCACTGGCCAACGCGGCTCTGGTCGGCTGCGCAAACCTGGTCCTTGCCCCCGTCATGGCAAATGTGCTGGCCGCGCGAGGGGTTCGTGCTTTGGTTGTCCGGGGCGTGGACGGCCTCGACGAAATCTCCCTTTCAGGGCGGACGCAGGTCTGGGATGCGACCAGCGGAGTGGTTGTTGAGACGATCTTGGATCCTGTCGATTTCGGGAATGTGGGTTTTCTCGAAGAGCACCTCCGAGGTGGAAAGCCAGAACGTAATGCCGACCTCACCCGCAAAGTTTTTGGCGGAGCCGATCCGGGCGCTGATTCCGAAGTTGTTGCATCCATTCGGCGAGCGGTGGCTCTCAACGCTGCAGCCGCATTAGCCGCAGCGGCATCGGTGGAAAATCCAGCGAGTAGTTCAGAGCCGTTGACCGAGCGGATTCATATCTATTTACCCCGGGCCACGGCAGCTTTGGAAAGCGGTGACGCGTGGAAAGTTTTTGAAAAGTGGGTGGCGGTTGTTGCGCAGGTCAAAAATCTTTAGAAATAGGTGATCCGTGAAACGCCAGGTGCTCGCGGACCGACAGGGCGTCCGAGCGGTTGGTGTCCGGTAACTGCCGCAAGGCGTTCACTAACAACGCGGCGAATATCGGAGAGTTGCATAGTTTCTTTTCCGCCGCAATCAATTGGCATGTAGAGATCGCCTGAACTTGCGACTAGCCGCACGCCGTCGCTTTCCAACCACCGGAGAAGATCGAAAGCTTCTTCGGTGACACCGGCTGGAGCTGGTGCAATTCCTGGCTCGATGTATTCGGCACTCGCAATTAATGCGGCGACGTGGGGCCAGGGATCGAAACCCGGCTCAACAACACCCGCCGCGGCTAACCGACCGTAGCGAATAACGTGAATCTCCCACCCACCGTCGTCGGTGCTTTGTGCTGCAACGAGCTCGGGTGTTGTAGAAATCCAGCGTAATCTTTCCGTGCGAAAAACCGCATTGACGTAATGTCCAAGCGCCTCGCGCCAAGCCGCTGCCTCTTCGAATCTTTCAGCATTAGCAAGGGTTTCCATGAGTATGTTGATGTGGTCGACGATTTTAGATGTACTTCCAGACATGGCAATCGATGCATGATTAACAATGTCTAAGTACTGCGCACGGTCGTGTTCACGAATGCACGGTGCGATGCATTTGCCGAGTTCGGCACGAACGCAGCCAGGGATGTCAGTGCGAGGCTGAGCGGCAATCTTCGCGGTGCAGGTTCGCAGGGAAATAGTCTCGTTGATTACATCAAGTGCGGAGTTCGCGGCAGCGCGTGATGTGAATGGCCCGATATAGCGCGCACCTTCTGTGTAATCGTCTTTCAACTGTTTAGTGATTATCAATCGTGGCGCTGGCTCCGCGGTCAGCTTGAGCCAAGAGACAGAGTCCGCTGCCCGCGAGCGTCGGTTGTATCGAGGTTGTTCGCTAACGATTAAACGTAATTCGCGAATTTTCGCTTCTAGAATTGTTGAACAAACGATGGGGCGAACCTGTTGGGCAATCCCGATCATTTCGGACATGCGGCGCCGGTTCTCCGCTGCGGTGAAGTAGGTACGCACTCGGTTGCGGATGTTCTTTGACGTTCCAATGTAGAGGGGACGTCCCTGTGGATCTTCGAAAATGTAGACACCGGGTTTTGCCGGTAGCCCATCGGCCAAACTTTTCTTGTTTCGTTGAACATCACTTACCCGTGAGGTGAACGCGTTTAGATCTTCGAGGGTG
>CANMNM010000177.1 GCA_947499275.1 Actinomycetota bacterium
CGAACCGCGACTGATCCGCACCCCTCGAGCTCTCGCGATGAATGCGGCCCAGATCGGTTGGGTTGCCACCAGCGCTGTTGAGGCGGCAACTGATGTGAAGACGAGGGAAGGAATCCAGGTAGCAAAATGAAGGCCTAGGAATACCCCGGACATTGTGGTGAGTCGCCACTCTCGGCGGGTCATGGATCGAAATGATTCCCGCTCTTTTAGGCCCACCCACAGTCCCGTAATGCCGCTCCCGATCAGGCAGCGCCAAAAGGCAATCGCGAGCACCGGTGCGGCCGTGGCGACGATCATGGGGCCACTGAGTGCGAGGAAAACGATGGCAACAGCTAGGGAAATTAAGTCACCCTTGGGAGGCAGACCAAGGTCCACCGATCCGCGATCATTCCCTCTTTGCACGGCGGCTCCCACAGGTGAAGCCAACACCATTGGCCCGACCCCCCTGCAATCAGCCCAACAGGTTTTTTGTAGGAAGCATTAAGCGGTACCCTGCGCAGGTGAGCACAAATCCGCGAGTCTTCCTCGCCCGGCTGAATGGCATTGGGGTATTTGACCCCAATGGCGACCAAGTGGGCAAAGTGCGTGATGCCATTGTCATTTTGCGAACCGGAACCCTGCCGGCGCGACTCACCGGCTTAGTCGTTGAGGTCCCCCCACGTCGCCGAATTTTTGTGCCCATGAGCAAGGTCACCACAATTGACTCGGGTCAAATTATTGTTACGGGAACCGTGAACCTTCGCCGGTTCGAACAACGCAAGAATGAAACTTTGGTCACCGCGGAACTACTTGACCGAACCGTCGCATTACATGCGTCAGGTGATCCCGTGACAATTCTTGACGTGAGCGTTGAACAGTCTCGCAGCCGCGAATGGTTGGTGGATCAACTTTTCGTGCGCCGAGCAACAGCAGGGTTTCGCCGCAGGGGCGAGAAGATGATCGTTGATTGGCACGATGTCACGAACATGTCACTCCCCGTTCCCGACCAAGCAGCCGAACAGTTACTTGCAACAATGGAGACCTTGCGCCCCGCTGACGTCGCGTCCATGCTGCGCGACCTCACTCCCAAGCGACGAACTGAAATTGCCCGTGAACTCGACGACGAACGCTTAGCGGACGTTCTCGAAGAGATGACGGATCAGAATCGTGTTGAGATCCTGGAAGCCCTTGAATCAGAACGAGCAGCGGACATCTTGGAAGAAATGGATCCCGATGACGCAGCCGACCTTATTTCTGAACTGGCACCCGAGCGCGCCGAAGATCTCCTGACCCGCATGGAGCCGGACGAAGCAAACGATATTCGACGATTGCTGAGCTACGACGACTTTTCCGCCGGCGGCATGATGACAAGTGAGCCGATAATCATGGCACCCGACGAAACTGTCGCCGATGCCCTCGCTCGAATCCGCAATCCTGATCTCTCGCCGGCCCTTGCCTCGCAGGTGTATGTCTGCCGAGCACCCACCGAAACCCCAACGGGAAAGTATTTAGGTGTCGCTCACTTCCAGCGGTTGTTACGTGAACCACCATCATCTTTAGTGTCCTCACTGGTTGACACGGCTCTAGAACCAATGCGGCCAGACACCCCCCTGTCCGTTGTCACCCGAAGTTTCGCCAACTACAACTTGGTGGCACTACCTGTTGTTGACGAAAATGGTTCACTCGTCGGGGCAGTTACCTTTGATGACCTGGTGGACCACATGTTGCCCGAGGGTTGGCGCGAAGCACCCGACGGTTGGGAATCTGATGATTCGGCGGTAAACAATGGCTAATTCATCGATGGAGCCCGGTCGCAAGCGACGATTGGATCAGCCACTTGAGCGCGGTCGCGCCCGGCGCCCGAATTATGACCCTGAAGTTTTCGGTGCAATGTCTGAGCGGGTTGCACGCTATATCGGGTCTTGGGCATTTATTGCCTGGATGACAGCGGTCGTTGTTACCTGGATCGGCTGGAATGTCCTTGCCCCCGATAATTTAAAGCCCGATATTTACCCATTCATTTTTCTCACTTTCCTGCTGTCGTTGCAAGCCTCCTATGCCGCGCCACTTATTTTGCTGGCACAGAACCGACAATCTGACCGCGAACGAGTGCAATTCCAGGAAGACCGAACCCGAAATGAACGAATCCTGGCGGACAGCGATTACCTCGCTCGAGAAATCGCTGACGTCCGTGATGCGATGGGTGAGCTAGCAACCCGAGACTATTTGCGTAGTGAACTGCGCGATCTACTCGAAGACATCGTTGATCGCCTCGATCGAATTGAAAGCGCACAAAAGCCCTCATCTACTCCCCCGATAGCATCAGAGCATGGACTTAACCCGGAATAAATCCGACGAATCTGAAACAAGTATCGACCTTGAAGCGGTTAACGCCGCACTTGCCGGTGTCGATGATCCCGAAATTAATCGGCCGATCACCGATCTCGGAATGGTAAAAGGCGTCCAACTTCTCGGAAACGGTCTGGTTGAGGTCGGAATTTTCCTCACGGTCGCTGAGTGTCCCATGAAAAGCACCATCACTGAGCGGGTCACCAACGCTGTTATGCAGGTTCCCGGTGTGCTCGAGGTAAAAGTTGAACTTGACGTGATGTCAGAGGAACAGCGCGGCAAAATGCGCGAAACGCTGCGTGGAAAAGCTGAGAAAGAAATCCCGTTCAACAAACCTGGATCACTGACAAAAGTTTTTGCAATTGCTTCCGGAAAAGGTGGAGTAGGTAAATCTTCAGTGACGGCCAATCTGGCAGTTTCCCTCGTTCAACAGGGTTACACGGTGGGGCTCCTTGATGCTGATGTTTACGGTCACTCAATTCCTAAAATTCTCAATGCGATGACGCCGCCCACCATGGTGGAAGGTTTGATCATGCCGCCGCAAGGAAATGGCGTGCGGGTCATGTCCATGTTGTCTTTCAAACCGGGCGGAATAGAGCAGGCTGTGGCCTTTCGTGGACCGATGCTGCACCGCGCATTGGAGCAATTTTTGACCGACGTCTGGTGGGGTGACCTAGATTTTCTGCTCCTTGATCTACCGCCGGGCACCGGGGACATTGCGTTATCAACCGCACAGTTACTACCCCAAGCTGAATTGATTGTTGTAACGACTCCCCAACAAGGAGCCGCTGACGTTGCAATCCGGTCGGGAACACTTGCCGCACAGACAAATCAAAAAGTATTTGGTGTAATCGAAAACATGAGCTCATTCCCGTGCCCCCATTGCGGTGAGCCCATGGATCTTTTTGGTGCCGGGGGCGGTCAAGCAGTAGCCGATGGACTAACTAGGACTTTAGGAACCAATATTCCGCTTCTGGGAAATATCCCATTCGATGTGCGTCTGCGTGAGGGTGGAGACAAGGGTGAGCCACTGGTCAGTGCATTTCCAGAATCTGATGCCGCGGTTTCAATCACTGCGATCGCAGCGCAACTCAGTGCTAAGCCACGCGGGCTCGCCGGCATGAGCCTTAACATCACGCCCGCGGGGCGTTAAAGACCGAGTTCTACGTCGCGTCCGGGTCAAACATTGGCTTATCAGCTTGTGCTGCC
>CANMNM010000178.1 GCA_947499275.1 Actinomycetota bacterium
CCCTGTGCAGGGGTGGAGTCAGGTGAACTCGAACACGCACTAATAGCGACCGTGCTAGATATGACGATGGCAATCAAACGAAACATTTCCACTCCCTCGCGCTGGCATTATCCAGATCAGGTTATGTGGGTCAGCAGTGGCAACTACCCTCTCAGCCCGCTGATCCCGCGAGCTCCCCAAGGTGTATGAAGGTTAGCACTAAGTCAGACATTGGGTGAATGGAGCGCAAAAGCAGCGATTATGTTCTAGGGTTTTGCCGTGGAAAGCAATGGGTCAAATGCCGACTTCGATGTCGCAATCATTGGGTCTGGCTTTGGCGGCTCCGTGTCCGCGTTGCGATTGAGCGAAAAGGGTTACTCCGTTGCTGTCTTTGAAGCTGGTCGCCGCTTCACCGAGGAGAATTACGCAAAGAATTCATGGGATCTCAAGAATTTTCTCTGGGCTCCCGAGTTGGGATTTTTTGGAATACAAAGATTCCATGTATTAAGAGGGGTCGCGGTTCTTGCCGGCGCAGGCGTTGGCGGCGGAAGTTTGGTTTATGCAAACACCCTGTATGTCCCGGGAGATACTTTTTTCCACGACCCGCAGTGGCGTGAGATCACCGATTGGAAGAGTGAACTAGCGCCGTTCTATGACCAAGCGAAACGAATGTTGGGGGTCACCCAGAACCCCACCATGACTCCTTCAGACATTGTCATGAAAGAGATTGCCGAAGACATGGGAGTGGGCAGTACTTTCACACTCACACCGGTTGGAGTTTTCTTTGGTGAGGGCCACGGAAAGAAATCAGCAGACCCATTTTTCGGGGGAGTCGGACCAACTCGGACCGGGTGCATTGAGTGTGGAGAATGCATGACCGGTTGCCGTTACGACGCGAAAAACACGTTGCCCAAGAATTATCTCGGATTGGCAGAAGCCGCTGGCGCGAGAGTTATGCCAATGTCAACCGTGACCCTGGTTCAACCATTGCAAGAAGGCGGATACCGAATCACAGTACGTAAAACCGGTACCAGGAAGGAAAGCAGTTACACGGCAACTGATGTGATTTTTGCTGCCGGAACCTATAACACTCAGAAGTTGTTACACCACATGAAAGACGATGGTGTCCTTCCTAATCTCTCACCGACGTTAGGGAAACTCTCACGAACCAACTCTGAGTCGATACTGGGTGCTGTTGCAAAGACTACAAAGACTGATTTCACCGAAGGTGTTGCAATCACTTCCAGTTTCTTTCCTGATCCACAGACCCACGTCGAGCCGGTTCGTTACGGAAAAGGCTCCAACTCAATGGGGCTTCTGCAAACAATCATGACAACACCGGAGATCGGCAGGAAGCGCTGGTCCGTCTGGATGAGAGAAATAGTCAAGCACCCTAAAGACGTTGCCATTGCTTTGAACGTGAAGTCGTGGAGCGAGCGAAGCGTGATCTCACTCGTGATGCAAACCGTTGACAATTCGTTGACTCTCAAAGGCAAGCGCAACAGATTCGGACGTTGGTCACTTAGCACGGTGTCATCTGAGTCAACTCCTGCGCCGACCTACATCCCTGTAGCGCAGGAAGTAGTTGAGCGCGCCGCTGAGATAATTGATGGACGACCCGGTGCAAGTGTGTTTGAAAGTTTTGATGCAGCGTTAACGGCTCACTTTGTTGGTGGTTGTGTCATCGGCAGTGATTCGGATAGTGGCGTGATTGACGGTTATCACCGGGTATTTGGATACGTCGGGCTACATATTGTTGACGGCTCAGCCATCACGGCTAACTTGGGAGTCAATCCGTCATTGACAATTACCGCCCAAGCTGAGCGAGCCATGTCTTTCTGGCCCAATAGAGGTGAAGCCGACACCCGGCCCACGCTTGGTGCGCAATACAAGAAAGTGTCACCCATTGCTCCCAAAAATCCCTACGTTCCTGAGCATGCTCCCGCGGCGTATCGGGTTTAACGAATGGCGTTGGGTCTGGTCGAAGGCATGAAAAAACTCGCAAAGACTTCTCTGCGAGTTTTTTGATCTTTCAGAAATCGATTGCGTCGTGCTCAGCCTTCGTGGCGTCGAAAGATTGCATCTATTTCGTCACGGTGTGATGGGCTCATTGCCTGTGACCGTTGGAAGTCCCACTCTTGCTGAAATGATCGTTGTGAGGTGGGTTTGAAAATCTGGCTGAGAACTTGTCCAAAGCTCCGCATAGCATTCACGTCCTTTATTTTTTTGCATTCCCGGGGTGTCCGGTAAAGCAACTATACGACATGGACGTTATACAAACGTTATCGGATGTCGGAATTCGTGGTGAACGATAGATTAATACACGGATTTCGTTATCAAATCCGCACTGCGGCACTCAAACCGGAGGCTGGGGTCTGTCCCATTTGGGTCACTGCCAGGACCCTGAATCGGTAGGTGCCGGCCTTTTTGGGCGTGGGGCAACTCAAGGTCGTCGCTGCGGCATTGAAGCCCTTGATCGTGCAGATTCTGGTTCCCTTTGCGTCGATCACGCGGTATTGGCTCACCACTGCTGAGGTTGTTCCTGCCAAAGTAGTAAAGGTAACCCTTTTCTTTGTTGCCCTAGGGGGCGCCATTTGGGTTGGGGCAGCCGTGTAAGCCGTGAGACTCGGGGGCTGGGCATTGCCTTCACCTTGGACATTGCGAGAGCGGACCGTAAAGCTGTGCACGCCGTCGGGCAAATTCGGCACCGTGCAGGTCAGCGTTGTTGACGTGCAAACCAATGTTCCCGCGGGATCAGTGACTTCGTAGCCGACAACACTTTGGGGAGAGATTGTTGGGGCTTGCCAATTAACAACAACCGAGTTGTTGACAGCGGTGAGCGAAATATTGGTTGGTGCCGAGGCAATATTCGGGTATCCGGCACCGGTAAGAGCCTGATTCACCAAGTCAAGGTAGTCGATTGCGCTAAAGCCGACCATCAGGTAATTTCCGCTAAAGCCAGCAACGCACCCACCCGCAGAGCCCGAATTGACGCCCAATACCAAATTTTCACCGGCAGTATTTGAAACGAAGGTCGGACCTCCGCTATCACCGCTACACACACCAACAGAGGCATTTTGACCAACGGAGAAAAGCGGTCCGAATGCTGCCTTCGGGTCGTATGTGTCAATCGGGACGCTTGCTTGGATGGGGAGCACGTCCCGCTCAGTGGGACTCTTCAGCCCGTAACCCATGATCGTTGCTGGGTACAAGCTTGATGCCCAACGAGTCATTTCTGCGCTGGTCGCCAACCGGGAATACATGCTGGGTCCGAGATCTCTATCAAGGAGTAACACGGCAAAGTCATTTGGTTCAACCCGAGTTGAGGCATTTACATAGGTGCTGGGGGCCCAGATTCCAATCACATTTGCGGGGCTCGCGCCTTGCGGACCGGTATTGCTGTACTGCACGGCCGCGGCGCCCGGTGGAAAGATCGCCAACCTAGGAACTCGTGTTGCACTGCCTTCCATGGTCACGCAGTGTCCGGCGGTGAGCAGAACTCTCGGCTTCCACACCACCGCACTGCAACTTTTGCTCCATGTGCCGCC
>CANMNM010000179.1 GCA_947499275.1 Actinomycetota bacterium
TAGTTGGTAACGAGTAAATATCACTTTTGGAGTATGGTTCTCTGATGAAGATTTCCCGTCTCATCCTCGCAACGCTCCTGTCCCTTGGCCTAGTAACCGCTGTTGCGGTTGCACCCGTGACCGCTGCGGAAAAGCCAATTACGGTTCGCGTGTATCACCAAGCGGTAACCCCGATCGCCGTGAGCGGAACCGGTATCGGAGCCGTGCGGACATACTTCATTCCCATGGCAGTGGACGGAAAGCCAGCAGATGACCAGTACTTGACAGGCACGCTGACCACGCTTGACCCGGCTATGCCGAATGGCCAGGAATTGCGCTCATCAAATCTCACCTTTGTTTTTGGCGCTGAGAAAGATCAAATAGTTGTTGGTGGAGTTTCCTTTTTCCCACCAACTGGAGCCACCATTGCAATCGGGCAGAGCACCACACGGCCGGTAATGGGCGGATCCGGGAAATACTCCGGCGCCCGCGGCCAGGTTGTTTCGACGAATTTGGGGGCGAACGGTTTTACTCACACATTTAAGGTCTGGCTAGGAAAGTAGTTCGACTCGTATTAGTTCTCGATTTCAACCGAGGAAGCGCGTTGAACGGAAAGTTGCACGTCGTTCCCTGCGGTGCAGGAAAGAATGTGGCCGCCCGCATTCATTGTTGATGTCAGACCGTGAAGGTGAAGCCCGGGTTGGCCAACACCGAGGTAGTCCGGCCCTTGACGAAAGCCAACGAGCACTGCTTTCTTACCATCCAAAGTGAACTTTGTTTGCTGCGCAAGTACGGTAGCAAAAGTTGGCCACGGCTTTACTTGCTTGGGAACACTGCGAGTCTCCAATTGGCTGAAAGTTCCGCGAACTCGAACGGCGATAACTCCCTGATCTGTTCCCACGAGCTCATTAATTGCTGGGATCAGTTGACTGCACTGGGTACCGGGCGGAACTGGACCTGACTTCGTGGGCGTGAAGTTAATTGCTTGAACAAATGGGGTGAGTTCCTTGCCCGTGATTCGTTCGGGGATTCCAGTCGTGGGAACCCGGTAGGCAACGCCCCCCACCATGACTAGCTCACCATCGAGATTCGCGAATGTTCCCAAGCCCAGAGTGGTGCGGTCAGTGACTTTTTCCGCTTGTTGCAGGCCGGTGAAGTCCGGTTGCAACAAGTAGTCATAGGTCCCAATTTGATGCACGGTTGAATCATCTGCGGCGGTTGCCGCCACTTGAGGGAAAATTACAAGGCTGAGCGCAAAGGGAAAAATCAAGAGTGCACGTTTCATATGGCTAGTTTACGTGCTGCAGCGCAATGCAGGAATAAAGTCAACCCGACTTGCGTGTCTGCACGTAATCGCTGACAACATAATCACCCAAACGATCTGGATCGGTTGCAAGGACCTTGCCGCCGTTTCGGCGCGCCATGGTGTCTAAGAAGCGGGCGAGCTGCGGATCTTCACCAAGCCGGAACCAGGTTATGGCAACTTTCCGGCGGGTCATTTCATCAACTGCTTGAACCGTTAACTGGATTGTCTCTGGATCGGGCGGCCAGTTGAACCACCAATCACCTTGGGCCACAAGGTGTGCTGTTGGTTCTCCATCGGTTACCACCATGACAATGCGTTGTGATCCTGGGTGCTTGTCTAGAAATCTTCCTGCCAGCATCAGTGCGTGCTGCAGATTAGTTCCGGGGGTTTCACTCGCTTGCAGATCAGGGATATCCATCGGGCTCACTACCCGGGCAAGATTCGAGAAACCAATAACCTGCAGGGCATCTAATGGGTACTTCGTTGAAGACAGTGAGTGGAGAGCTAACGCCATTGTTTTCGCAGCGCCCCAGGTGTCATTTATCAACATTGAATAGGACTGATCAACCAATAACACGACGGCTGCTTTGGTCAGGTTTTCCGTTTCGGCAACCTCAAAGTCTTCGGGGTGCAACTTCACGGTGTCACTCGTTGCCAAGCGCCTGAACGAGGAATTTTGAACCGTTCGCACAATGTCGATGACCCCGTCGTCACCAAAACTCCACTGACGGTGGGTTCCTGTTGCTTCGCCAGATTTACCGCTCTTATGCGTCTCGTGTCCACCACGAGCTGCACTGTCTAAATGTTTGAAGACTTCACGCAATGCAGATTCACCAATTCGCCGCACCGCCTTTGCCGAAAGTCGCAAGGCGTCCCCTTCGGAAACGAGGAACCCTTGATCTTGCAAATCTTTTTGGAGCTGGATCATTGCCTCGGCCTCAGCACGCGCCGCCTGACCCATGGTGCGTTCTAAAAGATCTAAATCAATTTCTGATGGATCCCCCATTGCATCTGCATCACCTATTTGGCCAACAAGGGACTCAAGATCCCCCATTTCGGCCAACGCTTGGGTTGCCTGAGGTAAACCTTGTGATCCGTCACCGTTGAGTGGAGCCCCTTTGCGACGGGAAAATTCGGGTCGCAAAGCTTTTAGGTGATCTTGCAACTCGGCCATTTCGCCCTGCACGCCCATGTCTGCCATTGCCGCCTGCATAGCCTCGGCGAGTTCGGCCCTTTGCTCGGGTGACATAGACGCAAGCATTCGATCCATTGCAGCGGATTGGCGCGCAAGGTCATCAATGAATTGATCGAGTGTTTCCGGTGCATCGGGAAAAAAGTCTTTATGTTTCTCGATGAACTCTTTGTAATCGCCCTCGGTAGCGGTTCCATCACGGTGCTTGCTCAACAATTGATTGAGGTCCTGCATCATTTGCGCCATGGCCGCTTTGCTCTCGGGACTTGACATGTTTTTTAGTGACTCACTCATGCCGGCGAATTGTTGATCAATAACATCACGTTGCAGGCGGTCCTTCATGTCCTGAAATATTTGCTGGGCAGCGGGTGAGCGCCACTGATAATTTTCCAGCTCAGCCATTGCGCGCGGTATGTCATCAGGTAATGCGTCTAGGACCGCTTCAGCAAAACGGGCATCATCACTGGGGTCAGGAAATAGGGCACCGCGCTCAACCTCAAGTGCCTCGGCCAACATCTCATTGAGATCATCGAGCAAACCATTCATTGAGGCCGACTCACGTACTTTGTTGTAACGATCTCGGATGTCGCGATACATCTGTTCTAAACCTTGACGACCTCTACTCCCGGTGCGCATCAAGTCACGTAAGGCTTCTTGCACTGATTGACCGGCCAGAATTCGCTCGCCTAGTTCGTCAACACCTTTACCCGTGTCAACGAGGGGGGCAAGCGGATCAGGGCCCCCGGAAAAGGGCCCATAGATAGATGGCTTGCGCCTGCTCAATGCTCTGGAACCTCGGTGACGGAACTGCCGTAAGTACTCGTTCCATCTTGTTGGTCTTTATCAATTCGACGAGTAAGCCAGAGCCCTTCGGCTGCGAACTCAAGGCACGAAGCAACCAGCCCGGCGGACTCCGCCATCTGCGCTTCCGTTGCGGTGAGTAGCGGACCAACACCTTCCATAGGACCAATGGCTTCCAAGATAGAGGCGCTGCTCATTAAATCTGAGGTCGCCAGTGTGTTGCC
>CANMNM010000180.1 GCA_947499275.1 Actinomycetota bacterium
GGCGGCAGAGCTGAGATCACCGACGCTGTTCAGGAAATTGCCGCAAAGGTTGCAGCGGGAAAAATTGATCCAGGAAAAATCACCGAGCGCATGATTGCAGCGCATCTTGATGAAAGCGACATGCCTGACGTAGATTTATTTGTGCGCAGTTCTGGTGAGCAGCGAATGAGTAATTTTCTAATCTGGCAGTCGGCCTATGCCGAATTTGTTTTCCTCGAGACGCTTTGGCCGGACTTTGACCGCAGACAATTGTGGGAAGCATGTGAGATCTACGCCTCCCGGAATCGGCGTTACGGTGGGGCCAGTTAACTGCAGTTGGGGCAGAGCCCAAAAATTTCAAATGTGTGGCTTACCTGCGTAAAGCCGTGGGTTGTTGAGATCGATTCAGCCCAACGCTCTACGGCCGGTCCTTCTACTTCAACGGTGAACCCGCATTTGCGGCACACTAAATGATGATGATGCGCTTCACTGCAGAGTCGGTAAACCGATTCGCCATCTTCGCGCACGATAACGTCTACGTCTCCCGCTGCGCTTAGTGACTGCAAGGTGCGGTAAACCGTTGCAAGGCCAACGCTGTCACCACGCTCGCGCAAGTACTCATGGATTTCTTGGGTTGATCGAAAATCGTCTAATTCAGTTAAGGCTTCGGCGACCGCCGTGCGCTGCTTAGTGGTGCGGATTCCTACGGTTGCCATATGAGAGACCTTAATGCGAATGGTCACCGAGGTGGTGCTCGGCAGGCAATATGAGGTCCGTGGATTGGTGCTCGTGTAGGGATCCCAGTCCGTATGCATTGGTGAGATTCTCCGTGGTCAATACGTCTTGGGGTTTACCAAATGCCACGACGCGTCCGGCGGTAAGAATCACGTGGTCAGCCGCCCGGGCCTCCTCGAGATCGTGGGTGGTTAACACCACAGAGCAACCGCGATCTGGTTCCTCGTGAATAATCGAGTCAATTGTTTTGGCGGAGGTAATGTCCAAACCGGTGAGTGGTTCATCTAACAACAGAATTGCATGATCTTGAGCGATTCCCTGTGCAACATAAACTCGTTGCCTCTGACCACCGGAGAGTTCGGTGAGGTGTCTTTTTGCGAGATCCGTGATTTTCAACCGTTCCATAGCGGAGGTCACATACTTTTTATCTTCGCGTGAAGGTCTGCCAAATAGTCCCAACCCTGGGTATCTCGCCATAGCGACCGCCTCTGCCACCGTGAGTGGGGTACCAGTGGGCACAGTTGTGTATTGCAGGACATAGGAAATCCGGGGCTGGCTCGCCACCGGTGTTTCATCGAGCACGGTAATCGTGCCGCTACTAACAGGGAGCAGTCCGGCGATTGCGTGGAGCAGTGTTGATTTTCCGCTTCCGTTGGGCCCGATGATCGCGGTGATTTTTCCCTGTGGAATGGTGAAATCTGATGCCGCAATTGCAATTTGTGATCCGCGAGTAATGACAACATTGTGGCCAACGACAACATTAGGCATGGGACAACACCCTCTCCCGTCGATGTGTTCGCAAACGTGTGAATGCCAAAACGATGAAAAAAAGCACGATGGGGACGATGGCCATGGTGGCGGATCCGGCCGTGTTGAGGTGGTAGCTCAAGGTCAGACCGATCCAGACGGAAAAAACTGAAATAATCGCCGCGGTGAGCATCATGCGCGGAACAGTTCGTGAGACGAGAGCCGCGGTCGCGGGAGGTCCAACGAGTAGACCAAACACGAGAAGTGTTCCCACCGATTGGAAACTACCGATTACGGCGGCGGCAATCAGAACCAGCAAAGCAGCATGCGCCCGTTTCGGATTTAGGCCCCATAGTTGAGCTTTATCAGCGTTAAACGACAAGGCGAGTAGCGGTCGGTAAAACAGGGTGGCCGCTGAGATGACAACCACGGCCAAGACGGCTTGAATGATCAAATCCTGGGAGGTCACGCCCAGGGCATCGCCAAACAAGATCGTGGTGAGACTCCCCGAATATGAATCAACCCGAGAAATAATGATCACGCCCAGTGCCAACATTCCGACGAAAAGCAAACCGATCGACGTATCTTCACCCAGCGCCGTCTGTCTATTTACCAGTTCAATGGCAAGCACCATGACGAGTGCGGCGGCGGCAGCGCCGAGAAGTGGATTGATGTCAAAGACAACTGCGGCTGCAACACCGGGGACAATCCCGTGAACAAAAGCGTCACCAAAGAAGCTCATGCCACGAAGGACCAACCATGTTCCGACAACTGCTGTCATCAATCCAGCGAGAATCCCGCCGGCTAATGCACGCTGTTGAAACCCGAGAGCAAACGGGTCAAGAAACCATTCCACCGGGTCAGCCTTGCAGACCCTCCGCTATCAACTGCGCATTGGTACGCATCATGTCAACGTAAGTGGCTGCAGGTGAGCCGGGCTCTCCAAGGCTCTCAACGTAAAGTGGAATAACTTTGATGTTGGTGCCCGACTCTGCAGCAACGGCTTCAGCCAACGCGGTTGGCGAAGATGTGTTTGAGAAAATTGCAGTAATACCCTCGGCTTTAATGGTCGCAACAAGTGCAGCCAGATCTGCTGAACTGGGCTCGGCCAAAGTGGTTCCCGCTGGGATTACCGTTCCTGCAATCTCGTAACCGTAAACATCCGCTAGGTATCCCAGTGCTTCGTGGTCGGTGACAAGGATTCGCTGGTCGGCAGGGACTGATTCGAGTAATGCGCGAACCTCTCCTTCGGCTGCGCGGATTTGCGTTGCCGTTGCCTGCGCACACGTGGTGTACGCCTCATCGCCCGTTGCTGTGGTGAGTTCAGCACCAATGAGCTCAGCGGCTGTTGCCATTCGATTCATGTCAAACCAGAAATGTGGATCTAATGATCCGTGATCGTCGTGACCCTCCTCGCCTGAGTGACCCTCCTCGTCTGAGTGACCCTCCTCGTCTGAGTGACCCTCCTCGTCTGAGTGACCCTCTTCAGAATGTGATCCAGCTCCGAATTCAATGGGGTCAAGTAGAGGTGCAACTTCGAAGACATTGGCGCCGTCGCTCGTTGCATTGGCCAGAGAGTCGGTCAATCCGCTTTCCAGTCCGAGACCGTTTACAACTACTAGGTCTGCGCCGATCATGGATGCGATTTGATCTGATGAGGCCGAGAAATCATGTGGGTCGACACCATTGGGCATTAGGACTTCAACATTTCCACCGGCGCAGAGAACAATTTCACCTGTTACATCCCCGAGCATTGTGGTAGTTGCCACTACTGAAGCGCCCCCAGCGGCTTCAACAGCATCCGCCGATTCTGATGCGCTCTCGACGGCGCTTGGAGCACTCGTTGATTCAGTGGTGGTGGTTTCTGAACCTGAGCAGGCGGACAGGACTAGGGCTCCGGCAGCAAGGGCACTCAGGAGGGCAATTTTTGTTGTGGTCATGTAGCCAACATAGACTTAATGATAATGATTGTCAAATGCAATAAAATTAAAATGAGCCACCGAATTT
>CANMNM010000181.1 GCA_947499275.1 Actinomycetota bacterium
ACTTAGCGAAAAGGGTTGGAGTTGTCGCTACTGGTGGGCGAGATACCGCTCAGCGTCAAGGGCTGCGGCGCAACCCGTTCCAGCGGCGGTAATTGCCTGGCGGTAGATATGGTCAACGAGATCCCCGCAGGCGAATACACCGGAGGTCGAGGTTCGGGTCGAATCCGGTTGAACAAGTACATAGCCTTCAGGGTCGAGTTCGACCTTTCCGGGTAGTAGTTCTGAGCGAGGGTCATGACCGATTGCGATGAACAGGCCGGTGACGGCGAGTTCACGTTCTGTGCCGTTTTCGGTGTCCCGAAGTGTGAGGCCGGTGAGTTTCTCGTCACCGTGAATTGCGGCAACTTCACTGTTCCACGCGATGTGAATTTTTTCATTCGCGAGGGCGCGCTCTTGCATGATCTTGCTGCCACGAAGTTCACCGCGACGGTGAATCAGTGTTACGGACTTAGCGAAGCGGGTGAGAAATGTTGCTTCTTCGAGTGCGGAGTCACCACCGCCGACAACAGCAATGTCTTTGTCCCGGAAGAAGAAGCCATCACATGTGGCACACCAAGAAACACCATGACCGCTGAGTCGCTTTTCATTGGGCAAACCCAGTTCGCGGTAACCCGATCCCATAGCCAGGATCAGTGTGCGGGCTTGGTGAACGTTTCCAGCGCCGTCAGTCACTGACTTGATTTCACCATCGACATTAATTTCGGTGATGTCATCGGTAATCATCTCGGCGCCGAATCGAACGGCCTGTGCACGCATGTTTTCCATGAGTTGTGGTCCCATGATTCCCTCTTCAAAACCAGGGAAGTTTTCAACTTCAGTCGTGTTCATAAGAGCACCACCGGCGGTGACCGCACCTTCAAAAAGAAGTGGATTAAGTTGAGCTCGAGCCGCGTAAACCGCTGCCGTGTAGCCAGCAGGACCGGATCCGACAATTATTACGTTACGAACTTCACTCACGAAAATCACTACTTTCAGTTGGCGCTACCAAGGAATGGGCGTGCAGTCCAAGTCTACCGTCCAGGTCCTTGGGCTGACCTTGTTGAACTAGCTGAACTAGTTGAGTGAGTGGCTCACATGTGAGTAAACATCGAATGCCACGGTTCCGCAGTCAGGACCAACAACCCACACATCAAGTGCACCTAGGTTAACCCCCGTGGACTCCAACTCGGTGGCAAATTTCATTCGGTCACCACTTGTTGTCAGGGTATCCATGCCCCTAAACATGGCCATAGGTATCACGATCACCCCAGCATCCATCCCTTGGAAGGTGGCACGATCCACAAATATGGCCTGAGAGGATTCTGACTTGGTGATTTCATTGAGACATTTACGAAGGGATTCCAAGCTACCTGTCATACCGGTCGTTTTGGTCATCTTTGTGGATTTCATGTCTTTCATTGGGGCCATAAAGATATCCATTGGCTTTTTGATCCCGATTTTACTTAAAAGGAGGGTCACGTTGTCCCTGAGATTTGTCGAGTTGTAGTCGCTTCCGCTTTCCATTACTTGAACAGCGGGTGGGACGAAACCAGCCTGAATGACCTGGGGTGAGGCAGCGGCCAGTGTTCCTTGTGATTGGGCCCCTTGTGACTCATCGCTTTTAGTCGAAGCGCCCGCAACGACAGAATTCTGATCATTCGTGTCGGAATTGAGGACATTGACACCGATACCGACCGCAAGCAGGGTCACGCTCGCAGCGACGAGGCCACCAACCCATTTGCCACCGATCCGGTGCTTTCGGTAGCTATCGAGTTCAAGGACCGCGGGGTCTGAGCCAAGGGCCGCTGGAGAATCGGGGACGACTCGATCAGCGGACTCGAGAGAGAGGGTTGTAGCGATGTGCTCCCAGACACTCGTGGGCATGACTTCAACCGGCTCTGCATCCAAATATTGGCCGTAGGCCGCCAGATCGCTGGTGAGTGCTGGGAATTCACCTTCTGGGAATTCGGAGTCTTCGTTGTGGTCTTTCACGTTTTACTCCTCCTTCCTTGTGTTTGACTGATCTGTCGTTGTGACGATTTCACCGACGTCTTGGTTCCGCAAGTGCCCCAAGCTTTCGGCGAGTTTGGCTCGGCCGCGGCTACATCGGCTTTTAATCGTGCCCGTGGGGCAATTAAGTTCCTTTGCGGCCGCCTCGACCGAGTAACCCTGGACATCGACCAAAATAATGGCTTCCCTTTGGTCCTGCGGCAACTCGGCGAGGGCTGCTGAGATCTCAATCCAGTTCTCCCGCTCAGCTATTGCATCCCGGGGCTCCACGAGCTCCAAGCCGCTGTTCTCATTGTGGTCGGGCAAAGTGGTGGTGGGGCGGACTGCTCGACGACGAAGCCGGTCCAGCCCGGCATTGACCACAATCCGGTGCAGCCAGGTCGTGACGGCGGCTTCACCACGGTATTGGTCAGCACGCCGAAATGCCGAGATTAAAGCGTCCTGGAGGGCATCACTGGCCTCTTCGGGGTCACCGGTTGTCCGAAGGGAAACCGACCAAAGGCGGTCCCGATGCCGAGAGACAAGCTCACTAAATGCTTGGGAATCCCCTGCGACATGGGCAGCCATCAACTCGCGATCACTTAATTCGCGGAGATCGGCCTCAGACACACGATTAGCCTAATGAAGGGCCCGTTCCTTGCATGGATGCCCGTGGATCAGTCGGATTCAAGCGCTCCAAAAACGGATGCGCTCGTGATTCCACCCTGGAATGCCTCACCGTTTTTCGTCGGCGGAATACCCGTCAACCAAATAAGCACGTAGCGACCCAATACCGGTCTAGGGGCACGAACGTCAATTTGTGGGCCTACGTCATCAATGCTGACTAACTTTGTCCATAAATCCGGGTCGGGCAGAATTTCATTGGATACCCGGACTTGCAGATCGGTCCCGTAGCCAACTAAGCCCAAGGAAACACCGGTAACCTCAGTTTCCTCGCCGAGATCAAGGATGAGACCGACCCCACCCTTTTTCCCCAGTGATGCAGTTTTATAGGTCTTAGTGGTCCACGCGGTGACGGCATCACCGTCAATTGCACGGGAGACGCCATCTTCGCGCTCTGTACCAAGAACGCCATTGGGCGGATTTCCCAGCGGGTCAAATGAACGAACAGCTGCAATGGGAATGGTTCCGGCAGTATTTCCAACTTCGACTTCAACAAATGGTGTCGCTGGACTCGTGAGAACTTCGGTTGCACTCACCACACCCCCTTCGGAATCAATTGAAGCCGAGGTGGAGTGTGAAGCACGCAGGAGTTGCGTTCCCAATAATAAAAGAGCGAGAACGACTGCCGCAGCCACCGCGACACTAATTGCACGTCTGGCAAAACTCGTTGGTGACTTATGTTGTGAAACCCCGATCGGCGCTCGCACCGTTGTCGTGCTGAGAGGTGCGTGGTAATCCCTTGCCGAGGCAATTGAGCTTGCAAAACCAAGTGAGTCTTGAATTCTGGTAACCCCACGAGATTTGCTCGCGCCAAT
>CANMNM010000182.1 GCA_947499275.1 Actinomycetota bacterium
TTTATTACCAAAGATAGTTGCGGGATTGGGTAACAAGATTTCCCTTCAACTTTCGGAACAGCGCACAGATGTACTCGTCAATTCACTACGTGATCACTCAATCGACCTAGCCCTACTGGCGCTCCCAATCACCAACTCCGACATTGAAACCATGGAGCTCTTCACCGACACATTTCACCTCGCAGTTCCCGTTGACCATCCTTGGGCCGGGGCGACCGGAGTAGACCTCGGTGACGTTAATGAATTTCCGGTCTTATTAATTGAAGATGGTCATTGCCTGCGCGGGCAAGCAGAAGAAATCTGCGCCAACGCGAAGATCTCGAATACTTACGACGTTGGTGCGGCTGGCCTTGCCACCGTGTGTCAAATGGTGGCCGCGGGAAACGGAGTAACGCTACTACCGGAATGTGCGGTTGAACTGGAAGCAAGAACTGGCACTGGCATTGCGATTGCACAGATCGCTGATCCTCAACCATTTCGCACGATTGGCTTAGCCTGGAGTAAAAATGCGGTTCAAAAGGACAGGCTGCTCGAACTCTCTACCAGCGTTAAACATTTACTCATGCCAATCGTTTCCTCTCCCACCAAGTAAGATATTTTCATGGATCCGGAAGATCAAAAACCTCAAACTGATTTCAAGGTTCGCGAATTACGCAAGCTTCGGTTCTCCGCAACACTACAAATTTTCGCTGCGATTTTTTTCGCTGGCGCTGCATTCATCATTGGATCAGCCCAAGGCTGGGGAGTTATGTCCGCGGTCTTTATCGCATTAGCTACCGCCAATATTGTCTTCTTCATTTTTATTCGCAAAGCGATGAAGTCACTTTCGCAGAATTAAGTCAAGCTACGAGTTAAACGCAAGCAGTACCGCAGCGCCGAGAGCCAGCACGACGCCCACGCTCTGCACTCGATTCATTCGCTCCTTGATCACAACACGAGCAAGCACAACCGTCGCCGCAGGGTAGAGCGAACCTAGAACAGCAACAATGGACAGCAGCCCTCGCTGACTTGCTAATTGAAAGAGGGCGTTTGCGGTCGAGTCAAGGACTCCCGTGATTATTGCCAGCTTCCAGGGGAAAGTTGACTTATCAAATGATCGCACAACAACCACCACGAGCGTGATCATGATGATGCTGGAGAACCAGCGCCCCAGGGTTGCAACCCACACGCCAGAATCAGCTGGTGCTAGACCAATAACTGTGAGGTAGACACCGATGGCAATTCCAGAAGCGATCGCAAACCAAATTGCAGAAATCGGTGTCTTTCCATGATGGTGGGCCGACTCACGACTCACCAGAACAACGGCGATTACCGCAAATCCCATTCCGACGAATGCATACGCGGATGGTTGATCTCCTCGAAACAGCCCGACCAGAACAGGAACAGCGCCACTCATCACCGCAGTTATCGGCGCAACAACCCCCATTTGGCCGCGAACCATTGCGGCGTAGAGCAGGGAAACTGCGGTCACACCAGCTGACCCCGCGAGTATTGAGATGCCGATCAGTTCGGTACTCAATGTTCCAGGAACAACAAAGATGGCTAGGAAAGTAATCGCAATGGCGCCTGCGGGATAGGTCACAGCCAAAACTTGAGCTGTTCCCGCTCGCCTGGCCGCTAAACCACCGAAAAAGTCGGCTACACCCCACGACAGGCTAGAGAGAAGTGCGAGCAGCGCTACCAAGCGGGCCTACCTTCATGGTTAGTCGAGATTTTCACTCAATTAAATATGAACCGCTGCGGCCGAATCACCCGCGGCCATATCCTTTTTGGAGACACGAACCAATACCACCCAGATAATTCCAGCCACTGCCAAGATTCCTGCACCCCAGGTAAAGGCATCGACGTAGCCTTCAACTTGCGCATTCGCATCGAATGGATCCACATTGTTTGCAACCACGTAAGCTGCCGTAGCACTAGTAGCAATCGTATTCAAAAATGCAATGCCAATTGATCCACCGATTTGCTGGCTGGTGTTCAACACGGCTGATGCGACACCTGCGTCATGATTTCCAACTGCAAACAGTGCCGTTGCCGATAGTGGTACGAAGATCAATCCCATACCAAGGCTAATAATGATGAGTGGCGGCAAAATATTTGGCCAGTATGAACTTGCGGCACTCAATTGTGTCAGGAGCAACATTCCTGAAGTTGCCAACACGAATCCGCCGAAAGTCACGTAGCGTGGACCAAAGCGTGGAAGCAACTGACTTGCAACACCTGCACTGATAATTACACCAGCTGAGAACGGAAGGAACAGCAATCCAGCTTTGAGTGGCGTGTAACCCAAAACAATTTGGAAGAAGTAAGTCAAGAAGAGGAACATAGCAAAAAGCCCAATACCGACAAAGAAGCTCGCAAGATACGCACCACCGCGATTTCGATTTTTAATAATTGCTAGCGGTAACAATGGATGGCTGGAGCGATTCTCAATGATGAAAAACAACACTAGTAAAACAATGGATAGGCCGATAAAGAATAGGGTGCTTCCACCCGTCCAACCTTCTGACTCAGCCTTGGTAATTCCGTACACCAGCGAAACGAGGCCAAGGGTAGCCGTGATGGCGCCAGGGATGTCGTACTTTGTATTACCGGTTGCCCGGCTTTCTTTCACATACGCAATTCCAAGGAACACTGCGATAAGTGCAATGGGAACGTTGACCAACAGCGTCCAGTGCCATGAGGCATATTCGGTGAGAACTCCCCCAAGTACCAGCCCGAGTGCTGCACCAGCACCAGAAAGGGCTCCATAAACACCGAACGCTTTTGCGCGTTCCTTCGAATCGGTGAAAGTGACCGAGATCAAACTCAAAGCTGCGGGAGCGAGTAGCGCCGCAAAAACACCCTGCAACCCACGGGCGGCAAAAAGCATTTCTGCATTTACCGAAACGCCGCCGAGCGCCGAAGCCCCTGCAAAACCAATCAGCCCAACAATGAACATTCGCTTGCGTCCCTGGTAATCGGCGATCCGCCCACCGAGGAGAAGGAGTCCACCGAATGCCAAAGTGTAGGCGGTGACTACCCATTGGCGGTCTGCGTCACTAATCCCGAGGTCGGCCTGCATGCTGGGAAGGGCGATGTTCACAATTGAAGCGTCAAGGACAACCATCAACTGGGCAATCGCAATCACGACCAGTGCGCGCCAACGGTTGGGGTCGGGTGCGAAGAGTTCAGGATTGTTGCCAAAATTTTCGGATTGGGTGGGTGGAGCTGTGCTCACGCATTTCCCCTTGTCAGAGATCACAGAAAGTGTGCACCAAGTGGCGCCGCTCAACTTTACACAATAGTTGAACCCTCAACCACCTTAGGGTGAGCAAGGGCTCACTTGTTAATCTTCCATGGACCAATCGCCCAGATGGAAATGTATTTCGTTCCACGTGGCAATGTGATCTTCTTTTTTATGTTCCCGCTCGAATTCACCACGTGAAATCCACTCATCCCCTTTGCTGATATGGG
>CANMNM010000183.1 GCA_947499275.1 Actinomycetota bacterium
TACGGCTCCGGGTTCACTTATGGAACGTGCGGCATTTGCGCTCGGTGTTGGGTGCGCTGATTTATTGCAAGAGACTTTCGGGCGTGTCTATGGCACGTCCGTTTTAGTTGTTGTTGGTCCTGGCAATAATGGCGGTGATGCACTCTTCGCTGGAGCGTTACTCGCTCGCCGAGGGGTTCGTGTTGGGATCTATTGTGTTGTTCCCGGCGTGTGTCACGAAGTAGGTCTTTCTGCAGTTCTTGGTGCTGGTGGCCGCGTAATCGATTCACTGGCTGGAGAATTTGATTTAGTGCTTGACGGGATCGCCGGGCTGGGTAGCTCACGGCCAGTTGATAATGAACTTGCTCGCTTTATAAACTTTTCTCCACTGGTGGTTGCCGTTGACATTCCCAGTGGAGTTAATGCCGATACCGGCGTCTGTGATGCTGATGCCTGTATTCATGCTGATGTGACATTTACTTTTGGCGCACTAAAACCTGGCTTGGTGCTTGCTCCCGGCGCTGCGTTTGCAGGCGCGATCGAGGTCGTCGATTTAGATTTGGAATTTGATTGTGATCCCGTGTTGCGAGTATTAGGGGATTACGAGGTCGCAGAGTTGGTGCCGGCTTTAAGTTTTGATTCCTACAAGTATTCCCGCGGAGTTGTGGGCATCGCTGCGGGCTCACCAAGTTATCCCGGTGCGGCCATGCTGAGTGTTTTGGGTGCGCAGCACAGTGGCGTCGGCATGGTGATGTTTCGTGAAGGATTTGTTGACCGTTCTCTTGTCTTGGATTCATTGCCTAATGTTGTTTCAATTGAATCTGATTCACCGCGAATTACCGGGTGGGCGGTTGGGCCGGGGTTTTCTGGCCGTGAAGAGGAACATTCGTTCCTCGTTTCGGTTCTCGATGGGGAATTGCCGGTAGTCCTTGATGCTGGTGCACTGAGTGATGTCGCTGAATCAGCAGATCTCCGTGCAGCAGTTGCGGCCCGTTCGGGAGTGACCGTAGTGACCCCGCATGTTGGGGAGTTTCGGCATTTGTCTCCCAACTTGACCGAATTCGATCTTGAGTCGGTGCGCACCGCGGCACGCGAATTAAATGTAATTGTGGTGGCAAAGGGTCCGCGAACTTTGGTGGTTGGCCCGGATGGTCGCGCATTTGTCGACATTGAGGCTGCTCCAGCAATGGGTACGGCCGGGTCAGGTGATGTGCTGACTGGAATCATTGGTGGGCTTCTTGCAGGTAGTGCGCTAGACACTATTGACGTTGTGGCGCTGGTAGCGGCGGGGGTATGGATTCACTCTCGTGCTGGGCGAATTGCAGAAGCCCAATCGGAGAATCCGACGGCTGTTGACATCGGCAACATGGTGGGTGAGGTTTTGCGTGACCTCTAAATCGCAGCCACCACCCAATGCCCGGGCTTGGGCCAATGTCAGTGGTCAGGCAATCCTGCGCAATTACGACACACTTCGAGCAATTGCAGGTGTTGACGTGATGGCTGTGGTGAAAGCAGATGCCTATGGACATGGAGTTGACGTCATTGCCCCGTTGCTTCGGGCACATGGAGTCACGTGGTTGGGAGTTGCTCTACCGAGTGAAGCACTTGCATTGCGTGTCGCAGGAGATCGCGGAAAGTTGCTGAGCTGGCTGAGCATCCCGGGGGACCCTGATCTCTCCTCCTGTGTTGAAGCCGATATTGATCTTTCTGTTTCCAATTCTCGTGAATTGCAGGAGATCGCAGCCGCGGCTCGAACATTAGGGAAGCGTGCGAACATTCATGTGAAAATTGATACGGGTTTGAGTCGGAACGGTCTACCCATTGCCGAACTAAGTGCTTTTCTTTCTGAGTTGACCGTATTGGTTGCCGAGGGCGTAATAAGTGTGCGCGGCGTGTGGAGCCACCTAGCGAGTGCCGATCATGTTGACCCAGAAATCGCCAGGGAATCAGTGTCTGCCCAACGCGACGTTTTCATATCGGCTCTTGCGGAATTTGCTTCCGCTGGAATTGAACCCGAAGCTATTCACCTTGCCAATACTGCGGGAGCTATTTGGCACCCTGATACCCGTTTCAATCTTGTTCGAGTTGGCATCGGCATGTATGGACTCTCACCCAATATGCAGCGGGCAAGTTCCGGCGAATTGAATTTAGTGCCGGCCATGACGCTGGTCGCACGACTCAGTTCGGTGAAATCCGTACCGGGTGGGGCTGGGGTGTCCTACCTTCACACGTGGATCGCTGGGCGGGATTGCCAACTTGGCCTGGTGCCGGTGGGCTACGGCGATGGAATTCCGCGTAGTGCAAGCAACAATGTGTCGGTGAGCGTTGCTGGAGACTTAGTTACTCAGGTGGGAACAATCGCTATGGACCAATTCGTAATTGACACAACAGATTCGGCTGCTGGCATTTCTGCTGGCAGTGAGGTGTACATATTCGGGTCGGGAGAACACGGCGAGTTAACCGCGGATCAGTGGGGCGAAGCCAGTGGAAGTATCGGGTACGAAATAGTTACCCGGATCGGATCACGAATCCCGCGGGTTCACATGTGAGGTTTATTCTTCCATTGGTAGTTTGATGCTTATTCCTTTGATATTAGGTGGTGAAGTGCGCAAGTGGCTCTTGATTTTGGCAAAGTAGCCGGACGTGCAGTTCTCTCACTCGGCGCGGTGGCACTTGGCGCTGCTGCCGGTGCAGCCGCTGAACGTTTGGTCATGCGATTCAGCGCTACGCAGGATCACGATGCTGATTTAACCGAGTTCTATTCACTGCACGGTGAGCCATTCGAGGTTTTTACCTCTGACGGGGCAGTTCTGGCCGGTGAGGTCGATCGACTCCCTGGATCGCGAGTCACAATCGTGATGCCCCACGGCTTTGCATTGAATCGCAACTCTTGGTACTACCAACGTTTGGCTTTACGTAATCGTGCGACGCTGGTTTTCTACGACCAGCGCGGGCACGGCGAGTCCACTTACGTTGCCGATGCGCAGTTGCGCGATCACAGCATTGATCAACTTGGGCGTGACCTGTATTCGGTGATCAACCAGGTCGCCCCGAGCGATACGTTGATTTTGATCGGGCACTCCATGGGTGGCATGTCTATTTTGGCATTGGTTGAGCAACACCCAGAGCTTTTCGGAACCCAAATAATTGGAGTTGGGTTGATTTCGAGCTCCGCAAGTTCTGTTGGCGCTTCAACTTTAGGTCTACCTGCCCCGATCTCACGCGTTGTTCAAGGACTAGTTCCCGGGGTTGCGTCCGCCATGGCGAGAGGAGGGACCGCGCTGTCCCACTCGCGCTGGAGCAAAACTGATCTAGGGCTGTTGCTGACCCGCCTTTACTCATTCGGTTCGGTTGCCCCAGTCCACGCAGGCGAATTTGTTGCCGACATGGTTTCGTCAACAAATTTCAATATCTTGGTTGACTTCCTACCAAATATTTATGAGCAC
>CANMNM010000184.1 GCA_947499275.1 Actinomycetota bacterium
CATTTTTCAACTTCAGCATTCCCGAACCAACAGGTGTCGTTGCAGCAGTTGCCCCACAAGATTCCAGCCTGCTGGGACTCATAAGTGTCATTGCGCCAATTCTCGTTAGCGGCAACTCGGTGATTGTGATTGCAAGCACCAACTCACCGATCCCAGCGATCACACTCAGTGAATGCCTCGCAACCAGTGATGTTGTCGCCGGGAATATTAACATTCTCACCGGTGATCCAGCAGAAATCATGCCCCCACTTGCAAGCCACCTTGATGTCAACGCCCTCGACCTCACCGGAGTCACCGACCCCGAACTTCAGGCATACCTTGAAGTTGAGGCCGCCGGAAGTGTTAAGCGAGTACGCAAGGCCCCAATCAACCCCAACTGGCAATCAACCCCAACACTTTCCAGAATTCGAGCTTTCACGGAGATAAAAACCGTGTGGCACCCAGTGGGTGTGTAGTAGCAACGACAATCATGGTTCCCAAGGATCCCAACTCTCCTATTAATTTCGAGCCAAGTATTCGGGGCAACACCTCCTGCGCCGATTTCGCGCAACCCAAGTCACACCTCAGTGTCGACCAAGCAGCCAAACAAACAATTGATCTTCGCCCAGCAGAGTTGATCGTCACGCCCAATCAAGAGTTCGCAGAACAACTCCTAAAACATGGATGCACCCTCAAACGCCACGCTCACGCCATGAGTCTCGACCTCACTGCATACCCACCTGAGCCAAACCGCCCGCGACAAAGCAAGGAATCCCAGCTCACTCAGTCAACACAATTCATTGAAAAACTCACCGCTGACGAACTCTTCGATTCTTGGTCTGCCGCGTACCCACGCGGTCACCCCGATTACCTTCCAGGGAGGCGAGCAGAGTTAACAGCGGAGAACCTGCAACCGCTCCTTGACCGATCATTGCTCGGCGCAAACCACCGATCCTCCCTGGCGGTGCTAAAGGAAGGTGAGGTCGTTGCCGCCATCATGATCAGTCTTCGCGAAGGCGAAGCGCCCTACGGCGGTCCTTGGCTCTCTGAGATTTGGTGCGACCCACGTTTCCAGCGTCAAGGAATCGGAAGAGCCCTGCTGACAATGGCCATCACAGACCTGATCCAGGACAGATTCAGCAGCCTTGGCTTAGCAGTGAGCCACGACAACCCCGCAATGAAACTCTATGAATCACTCGGATTCACGCAAGTCAGCGAATCCTGGACGGTTGCACTGCCCACTCGATGAAACAACTTGCTAAATGAATGTGCTCAGGCCCATTTCCTGTGCAGCTTTGTTCAGTTTGGCGTCAAAACTCAACACGGGTTCGCCGAGTTCGTGCGCCGCATCAATGACGTAGCAGCCAGGCAGTGGCAGACCCGAGGTGTGACGAATAGTGGCAACACGAACGGCTCCGTCCAACCCACTGGAATTCACAATCTCGGTGGTACACCAAGCAGCACCGCACCGGTGGCGTTTAAACTTCCGTTGGCACAGCCCGCGCCCGCCACCGCCAGAGATAGACCCCCACACTCACCCCAGTGAGCACAACCGCCGCCACGAGAACAACGGGCAGCACCCGCCGCCCGGTTTCAATAACTTCTTCGGCACGAACCACAACTTCATCTGCCACGGCGAGAACGGAATCAGTTCGCTCCAACACCGCTCGAACATCAACGAGCTTGTTGTGGCTTTCACCGAGTACGTCTAGTACCAAATGAGTGTTCACGATTCTCCCCTTATTGATTGTCGATCCGCTGACTTAATTCCGCCCGAATCTGGGCATAGCCTGGCTTTATTTGCTTATTGATAATCTCAAGTCGCTCATCAAATCCGAGAAATGCACTCTTCATCGCATTAACGGTCAACCATTCCATGTCTTTCAATCCCCAACCGAATGCTTGGCTCAGCAGATCCATTTCATGTGACATTGATGTACCTGACATCAAGCGATTGTCTGTGTTAACCGTCACCCGAAAGCCAAGGGTGCGCAGCAATCCGATCGGGTGGGTTGCGATTGACGCAGCAGCGCCCGTCTGAACATTGGAGGTAGGGCACAACTCCAATGGAATTCGACGGTCACGGACATAAGCTGCTAATTTCCCTAGCGTGACGCTTCCGTCGGGGGCAACGGTGATGTCATCCATAATTCGCACGCCGTGACCTAGTCGGTCTGCACCGCACCACTGGATCGCTTCCCAAATGGATGGCAAACCAAAAGCTTCACCTGCGTGAATGGTGAAGTGGGCGTTCTCTCTGCGCAAGTATTCAAATGCGTCCAAGTGACGGGTGGGTGGGAAACCTGCTTCGGCGCCAGCAATATCAAAACCAACAACACCAAGTTCGCGGTATTCCACCGCGAGTTCAGCAATAGATCGCGCATTCGCCGCGGTGCGCATGGCTGTCAGTAACACACCAATGCGTATTGATCGGCCGCCCGCTGCAACAGCTGCGACCCCTTGCGCAAATCCCGCTAGAACGGCCTCAATGATCTCCCGCTCGTGCAGGCCTTTTTCAACGTGCAACTCCGGAGCAAAGCGCACCTCTGCATAAACCACACCGTCAGCCGCTAAATCTTCTGCGCATTCACGAGCAACACGCGCCAGTGCCGACACTGATTGAGTAACTCCCACCGTGTGCTTGAAAGTCTCTAAATAGCGCTCCAGCGACCCCGAATAAGCCGCCTCAGAGAACCAACGCCCCAGCGAGTCAGCATCACTTGCTGGCAGATCCGTGTACCCCGACTCAGCAGCCAGATCCAATACTGTCTGTGGGCGCAACCCACCATCCAAATGGTCATGTAGGAGCACCTTTGGTGCAGCAATGATCAGATCAAGGGGAACGGGCGACACCAGGGAAGGATCGATACTCATGCCCCAACGTTAGTCCACTCTCCAATGAACGCCCACAAGGTCAGAATGAGCCATGCGCATTACTCACGGGCCCAATTGTGGGTGAAGTCCAAGGGGACACCGCGAACCCACCCCAGACCGGGCATTCGTGCTCAATTAAGACCATGCTCCGCATACAGTTCTACCCATGAAAAAAATCACGGCAGCGAGTGTTGAGTCGTATGGGCGACGTTTTGCCCTGGGAATTGGTTTCTTCTTTCTACTACTCTTGCCCGGGATCTTGATTGATGCCACCCTCGTTGGAGGGGCTTCCAGCGTTTTCCTTTTTGGTGCACTCCCCGTCGCGGCAGCATTCTTTGGCGGTGCTCGCAAGCTATCGCTATTTGTTATTGCCTTTATGACTATTGCGGGAACACTGGCTCGAGCACTTGATAGTGCCCCGCTCCCATCTGCTCTGCTCGTGGGGCTGGTTGCATTGATAATCGGGCTCGCCGCGAGACGTGGACTGAGCAGCCCAATCCTTACGCTTGGAATTGTTCTGGGATTCCTCGTGATGAGCCCACCAGAACTCACG
>CANMNM010000185.1 GCA_947499275.1 Actinomycetota bacterium
GGCCACCATAACCAAGGGAACCAGCGTGTAAAGGACTTCAATGGGGATGTTGTATTTGGTTTGCTCGGGTACTTCGTTGATTCGGCGGCGGCGATAGGCCACGATCGACCAGATCATGAGTCCAGCCGTAAAAAGCCCGACCCCCCAGGCCGCTATCCATGACCCGTTCCACAGATTTTGAATAATGGGACCTTCTTTGGTGGCTGGCTCGGGCATATCAAAAAAGAATGCCTCATTGGCGGTGCAGCCAGACAGCAACAACATGCCGAAAACCGCAATCCCGGCAAGGCCTAGACGTTTGCCCAGTCGCCTTTCGCTCGATTCACGAGTCATAGCCACAAATGTACCCTTCGCATTTCCCACGGTCACCCGTGAAATTCACCCTAAAGTGCCAATGATTTCAGCGTGCATTTTTTCCGAACGACTTCTTCACTTTCTATGAGGCAGACTAGCGCACTCACCCTGGCAATTCTCTCCAGGATCGGCGCCAATCAGAGTTGATCAGGTCACATTTAGTGCCCTTGTCGTTTCCTGACTAATCTAAGGAAATGGCCACTGAGCGAGCACCCGGATATTTAGACGCAATTGCCGGTGTTCCCTTATCCCCGGCAACCCTGTCCGCCTGGCAATCGGCCGCCTCCAAAGCATGGTCTGACCCGGCCCGGATGCACCATGCTGGCCGGTCATCAGGCCTGCTGCTGGATTCGGCTCGCGCCAGTATCGCCAACTTTTTAGGGGTTTCCCCCGAAAATGTCTTTTTCGCAGGTTCGGGACCCGATGCACTTCGAGCCACAATCGGTGGAATTTTCGCAGTTCGATCGGGTATTTCACCACGAATCGTGGTCAGCAGCGTTGAATCCATGGCCGTTTTAGGTGCTGCCGGCTCACTGCCCGGCGCCGAAGTGGTTCCCCTCGGCTTAAATCAAGCGGAAATCACCGGCGCCCTGGACCTTGCAGATCTACACTCCCAACTCACTCTCGGCGCTGCTATGGCCTGCATCCAGGTTGCTAATGCCGAAGTGGGTACCCGCCAACCATTTGCCCAAGCCCTCACAGCATGTCGCGCAGCCGAGGTTCCATTGGTGGCTGATGCCACCGCGGTGATCGGCCGCGAACCGCTTCCCGCCGACTTCGATGTCCTTGTTGCCCCGGCTAAAGATTGGGGTGGTCCTCCTGGAGTCGCCATCGTGGTGACCAGCCCGCACCTTCGCTGGCGACCCGAAGAGGCACCCGACCGTGGCTGGATCGGCGGTTTTCCCGATATTCCCGCAGCCGTGGCCGCAGCCGTGGCCTTAGAAGAGACGGCACCGTTGTGGCAAGGTCAAGCAGACTCGAATCGGCTGATGATTGACCAGGTGCGCTCGGAACTGGTGTCGATGAACCTGTCCTGCGCCGGGGACCCAACGGATCGACTTCCCCATATTCTGACTTTCAGCATTGAAGGCGCTGCCGGAGGCGCGCTCGTCACCGAATTGGACAAACGGGGAATTCAGGTTGCTAGCGGTTCCGCATGTACCGCGGATACCCGAATGCCCTCGCATGTCCTTGAAGCGATGGGATTGCCCAATGATTCAAGTATTCGTATTTCACTGCCGCCTGACTGCAGTGAGGACACCATCGACCTCTTCCTCTCGCAATTACCCGTTGCCCTCGCGGTCGTTACCGAGTAACAAAAAACAGGGCGCGGTTCGCAGTACGAGGGCCAATTCGTCTAGGTAAGTTTCTCTGCTGATCTGCGTGACACCCAATGTTGCTAGGTGATCCGTTTGCCATTGCACGTCAAATAATCGTTTGCCCGGGCATTCACCAAGTTTGTGCACGATCGACGCCAAAGCAACTTTTGACGCATCCCGTTCACGGTGAAACATCGATTCGCCGGCAAATAGGCCCCCAATCTCGATTCCATAAAGCCCACCGACTAGCTCCCCACCTGTATTCCACACTTCAACCGAGTGAGCAAAACCTTTCCCATGCAAATACGTGTAGGTCTCGACGAATTCATCGGTAATCCAATTACCACCGCCACCATCGCGCCAACACGAGCGCATGACCCGGTCAAAAGCCTGATCAAATGTGACCGTGAACTTTCGCATCGACTTACGAAGTGATCTCGACACTATTAACTGATCCAAACGCAAGATTCCGCGCGGATCCGGTGACCACCAGCCAAGTTCCTGTTCACCTGATTCAGTGTCAACCTGCATCGGGAATAGTCCCACTGTGTAAGCGTGCAATACGGTTATTGGATCAAGCTCCGCGCCAATGCAGACCAAGTCTGAATCGGGTTGCGCCAGGCGCGGATCAGCGAGTGACCACGGGCTTGGTGGGATCTGCCCACTACCGGTTGAAATCGAGTACACCCTGCACAACTTAATTCAACTGAATAAACAGAGTGCGAATTATGGGCGGATGCAGGAAATAAATCCTTCAACTTCGGCAGCAGCGTCGTCCCCGTAGGCCACTGCCATGCGCTGCAAGAAATGCTTCTGCGCCAGTTCGTATTCCTGCGTTCCTACAGTTTCAATAACGTAGGTTGCCAAAAGTGAACCGATTTGCGCTGAACGTTCATCGGTTAACCCCCAGGCTTGGCCAGTAAGGAATCCTGCGCGAAATGCGTCACCAACACCGGTGGGATCTGCTTTACGCTCTTCCTCAGCAATCGCAACGTGAACCGGGGCTTCTCCGCGACGTTCAATGCGCGCGCCATTGGGTCCCAGGGTGGTCACGCGAACCTGAACCAGGGCTGCAATGTCTGCCGTACTCCACCCGGTTTTTTGTTCAATCAGTGCCGATTCGTATTCATTGGTAAACAGGTATTTTGCTCCTTCAATGAGTGGCTTTACTTCTTCGCCACTCATGCGGGCAAGTTGCTGGGACGGGTCTGCTGCAAATGGGTAGCCACGGAAGCGACATTCGTCCGTGTGACGTTGCATTGCTAATGGGTCGTTAGCGCCGATCAGAACTATGTCGGCGCTACCCACGGCGTCCACGATTGGCTTGAGTTCAATATTACGGGCTTCGCTCATGGCACCCGCGTAGAAAGTGGCAATCTGGTTTTGCTCGGCATCTGTTGTGCACACAAAGCGCGCGGTGTGTGCTGTTTCGGAGACGTGCACGCCGCTGGTGTCCACACCGTGACGGTTAAGCCAGCTTTCATAGTCTGCGAAATCAGGACCGACCGCCCCAACGAGCACCGGTTTAAGCCCTAGGCACCCAATGCCGAAAGCAATATTGGGGGCGACTCCCCCGCGTCGAATCTCTAATTCGTCAACAAGGAAGGACAGGGACACCTTGTCGAGTTTTTCGGCAACGAGTGAATCAACGAAGTTGCCGGGAAAGGTCATTAAGTGATCGGTTGCAATAGAACCGGTA
>CANMNM010000186.1 GCA_947499275.1 Actinomycetota bacterium
GGAAGGGCACACGACCCTGGACAGCTGGCAGCCCTCGAAAGAAGGGGATCTCCTCGCTTACCAAATTTCACAGGGCGGAAATGAAGAGTCCGATGTCTACGTAATGAATGTTGAAACCGGTGAAACAGTTGAAGGCCCCATAGGTCGGTGCAGGTATTCCCCTATTGCTTGGCTCAAGGGTGGTTCAGCGTTTTATTATGTCCGGCGGATTGCACCAGAGTTATTGCCCGAGAGTGAACGTCACTTTCATCGACGCGTCTATCTGCATACCGTGGGAGCTGACCCACAAACCGATGTTCTCGTGTTTGGCGCCGGAATGAATATGACTAACTATTACGGGGTTAGCGTTTCACGCGACGGACGCTGGCTCGAGGTGTCATCGAGTGAAGGAACTGAACCGAGAAATGATCTATGGATTGCTGACCTCACGGCCAGTGAACCGTCAAGTCCTTCATTTGAACTCGTTCAAGGCGACGTTGATGCTCAAACATCAGTCACCTTTGGCAGAGATGGTCGCGCATATATTTTCACCGACCGAGATGCCCCCCGCGGAACGGTGCTTGTCACAACCCCAGGCTCATGGAATCCCGATTCCTGGACAACCCTGATTCCTGAGCCACAAGACTCGGTACTCGAGTCGGTCACCCTCCTTGATGGAGAAGGCCTTGATCACGACCAACTGCTTGTCGTTCACACAAGTCACGGTGTTGCCCACATGGCAATGCACGCTGCAGCTGATGGCGCCAACCTTTATGAGATCGAGTTACCCGGCGCAGGGACAATCGGTGGCCCCGTTGAACATATTGATGGTGGCCCAATCACCTGGATCGTCTACACCGACCACACGACCGTTCCCACGGTGTACGAATTTGATGCCCGCACACAGGAACTCACCTTGTACGCGAATCCCCCCGGTGCGGTAACTGCGCCGGAGGTCCACTCTGAACTGATCACATACCCGTCATTGGATGGGACAACAGTTCGCATGTTTGTTATCTCACCTACCGGAACACCGGATCAGCCTCGACCAACAATTCTTTATGGCTATGGCGGCTTTGGTATTCCACTGCAACCGGGCTATAGCGCAGCGATTCTTGCCTGGGTTGAATCCGGGGGTGTGTGGGCAATTGCAAATCTGCGAGGTGGCGGCGAAGAGGGCGAAGAATGGCACCGCGCCGGGATGCTGGCCAACAAGCAAAACGTCTTTGACGATTTTCACGCAGCCGCTGAGTATCTGATTGCCCAAGGCTGGACCACCCGTGAGCAACTGGGCATATATGGTGGTTCAAATGGTGGCCTGCTCGTTGGTGCCGCAATGACCCAGCGCCCAGACCTGTTCAACGCCGTGGTGTGCGTAGCACCACTTTTGGACATGATTCGTTATGTCGAAAGTGAATTAGGCCCAACGTGGACGGTGGAGTACGGCGACCCAGCCGACGCCGAGCAGTTTGGTTGGCTACATGCCTACTCGCCTTACCACCGGGTGAGCAACGGCACCGACTACCCAGCAACCATGTTTGCGATCTTTGATAATGACACCCGCACAGATCCCATGCATGGCCGCAAAATGGCGGCAGCCGTTCAAGCCAATACCGCTGGGGCTCGACCGATCTTGGTCCGCACGGAAAAAAACGTCGGCCATGGCGCCAGATCATTGAACAAGTCGATTGAAGAAACTGCCGATACGTTAGCGTTCATGTCGCGCTGGACCGGACTAGATCGCTAAGGGGTATCACATGGATTGGGATTCAATCTCCAAGGCAATTGAGTCATTCCGCGATGGCCCGTGGGATGCGCCATTTCATATTGTTCTGATCATTATTTTTGCCTTAGTGGCAACTAAATTCTCTTCAATTGCGATTAACCGCGTTGTGAATCGCGCCACGAAAAAAAGCACGGGAATTGATTTTGCGAATTTAAGAAACACAACAGATACCCAGTCAGTGACAGATCAACTTCTACAAAATCGAGTATCACAACGTGCAAATGCCCTTGGTTCCCTTGCAAGGAGTATTGCCGTCATTGTCATTTGGTCTGTAGCCGTTATCACCATCATGACCGAGGTCGGAATCAATGTTGGTCCCCTTCTTGCCAGCGCCGGCGTCCTTGGAGTCGTTCTCGGTTTTGGCGCCCAAACTCTGGTGGCTGATTACCTCGCTGGTGTCTCTATGGCGTTGGAAGATCAATTGGGTGTGGGTGACGTAGTTGATTGTGGTGTGGTGTTGGGAACCGTTGAACAGGTTGCCCTGCGCTATACGAGAATCCGGGATTTTCTCGGGGTCGTTTGGTACGTGCGAAACGGCACCATCACTTATATCGCCAATCAAAGCCAAGGCTGGACTTACGCGGTCGTTGATTTTGCCCTTGATATCGACGCAGATTTAACCAAGATCCGTGAAGTAGTTGACGCCGAAGGTCAACGTATCGCTCAAGATTCCAGCTTCGACGCGGTCTTTATGGACCCACCCGTCTACGCCGGATTAGAAGAGGCGCGCGGTGATGCAATCGTGGTTCGCGTGATGGCCAAGGTCGTTCCCGATCAGCAATTCATTGCTGCTCGACTCTTGCGTGAACGGATTAAAGGAGCGTTGGATAAAGCCGGATTGCATATCCCACTCGCCCAAATGCAGATTATTGATGGCTCAGTCAAAAGCGAACCAGTTAATGATGGGCAAATTAACCATGAGCAGAGCACTCAATGAGCGAGTCCGAGTTGACACCTTATGAACGTTTCGGTGGGCACGAGTTCTTCACTAGCCTCGTTCATAATTTCTATCAACGAGTTCCCCATGATTCGATTCTGGGCAAGATGTACCCACCCGATGACTTTGAGGGCGCCGAGTGGCGCCTTCGGTCATTCTTGGAGCAATATTGGGGTGGACCCGAAACCTACAGCGAAGAACGTGGACACCCTCGCCTTCGTATGCGGCATATCGGATTCCACATTGACGGTGAAGCGCGTGACCGCTGGCTCGCGCTGATGGCTGCAGCAATTGCCGACCAGGGAATGGATGCCACGTTGGAATCAGAGTTGTGGACATATCTAGTTTCTGCGGCCTACGGCATGCAGAACATTGCTGATGAAACACCCGGACAACAATCACCAATACCTCTAACGGAGGCTTAGTCGTGCCCACCGGCAAAAATGAATGGTGGCGTGATGCCGTCATTTACCAGGTGTACCCACGCTCATTCGCCGACAGTAATGGTGACGGCATTGGAGACATCCCGGGAATCCTGAGCCGGGTGGACTACCTCGATAACTTGGGTGTCGACGCCATTTGGATTTCACCTTTTTATGACTCCCCCCTACTTGACGGTGGCTACGACGTCACTGAC
>CANMNM010000187.1 GCA_947499275.1 Actinomycetota bacterium
AACTTACATGGTGTTTATGGTGTTGTAACTGCGCAGGACCTTCCTGATCGTACGTATATCCATCACGGCGGTCCGTTGTCAGATCGTCGAGTACTTGCATCTGATGTTGTGCGTTTCGTTGGTGAAGAGATTCTCGGAGTAGCTGCGGAAAGCGCAGCAGCTGCCGATGAAGCTATCTCCCGCATTGTTGTGGACTACGAGTTACTGGCAAGCGCGGTGTCGGTATCGGAAGCGCTTGCACCCGGAGCACCACTTATTCATTCCAGTGGAAATGTTCCAGTGCGCCATGCGCGCCGGTGGGGATCCTTGACCGAAGGCCAAGAACTCGAGGTCACGGTTTCAGGCACTTATCGATTTGGTCGACAGACCCACGCGTGTATGGAAACGAACACGGTCACGGCATCATGGAATTCCACTCTTGGAATGCTTGATGTCTGGATTAGTACCCAGTCTCCATATCTTGTGCGTAAAGAACTCGCTCACGTTCTTGACTTAGATCCACATAGCATTCGCGTCCACGAAGTGTCTGTCGGTGGCGGATTTGGATCCAAATCGAAAATTTCCGAATATGAGGCAATTGCCTGTGCGCTGTCGATGAAGACCGCGCGACCGGTTCGGCTGGCGCTGACACGGGAAGAAGAGTTCACGACCGTGAAGTGTCGGCACAATTTTGAGATCACGTTGGAAACTTCCGCGACGGCACAGGGGAAACTCCTTCGTCGTGATGCTGGAATGACGGTCGACAACGGCGCCTACAATCATTCGGGCCCTTCCGTCATGGCTTATGCGGGCCAAGTGCTCGGAAGCCTCTACCGGATTCCTGCAGTTAATGTGGATGCTGAGTTGGTGTACACGAACAAACAGCCTGGAGGTCAATTCCGTGGCTATGGCGGTCCGCAAGCAATCTTTGCACTCGAGTCGCAAATGGATGAACTTGCCGATCAACTCGGCATGGACCCTGTGGAGCTTCGAATTCTCAACGCCAACAAGGAAGGCGACACCACGCTTACGGGCTGGCGCCTTGATTCGGCCCGTCTTGTGGAGTGCCTTGAGACTGCTCGTGATTTGATTGGTTGGCAGGGTCGAAGTGCCAAAGCGGTTGATGGACGCGGAATCGGATTCGCAGCTGCGATTCATGTGAGCGGTGCAAATATTTATGAAGGTGCGGATAAAAGCAGTGCAACCGTCGAAGTAGATAGCGATGGGCGGGTGCTTTTGCGATTCGGTGCCGCCGATGCAGGCACCTGGCAAAATACCGTGGTGGCGCAGTTCGTCGCGCAGGAGCTAGGAATTGAGCCCCACGAAGTTCAGTTAATAACCATGGACACTGAAGAGACTCCAACTGAACTGGGTTCCTGGTCAAGCAGGGGGACTTACATGAGTGGCCATTCAGTTGGCCAGACTGCGCGTGATGTTGCTGAAGCACTTCGCCTGCATGGTGCCACGATCCTTGAATCACCAGTTGACGAAGTGTGGCTCGATGCAGGGTCAGTCACAAACGGCGTGAATTCGGTGAGCTTTGGCACTGTCGTCGCAGAACAACTCGGTGGAAGTCTTACTCGGACCCGAGAAATTACTTTGACTAACGTTGATGCCGTCAATCGAGAGACGGGCATTGCCAACCTTTCGGGAGCCTATTCCTTCGCCGTTCATGCAGTGGAGGTGAGCGTTGACGAAGGCACTGGGAAGGTCAAAGTTGAGAGATACGTTGCGGTTCACGACTCAGGCAAGGTAGTGAACCCAATAGCGGCTCGCAGTCAAGTAATTGGGGGAGTGGCGATGGGCATTGGCTATGCCCTGAGTGAAGAACTCTTGTACGAGGAGGGTCAGTCAATGACGCGCTCGTACATTCAATATCCGCTGCCTCGTGCGGCAGACCTGCCAGAAATCGAAGTCGTCTTCATTGAGGGTGAAGATCCACACGGACCCTATGGGGCCAAAGCAATTGGTGAGATTGTTCTTATTCCGCCGGGTGCAGCAATTGCTAATGCCGTCGCGGATGCCACAGGTACGCGAATAAGAGAACTTCCTCTGACGCCGGATCGGGTGCTCGCATCATTGTGCGAACGCGACTCGCGCCCCAAGCGAAATTACCGAATTCTCCAGCGTCCTTCGCGGTGGCAGATCGCGGTGGTGAGAGCTTGGTATCCGCGCGGGCTGCACCGGTTACTCCATAGATTCGGCACCAAATGGTCTCGTCCGGTTCCGCGCGCTGATTTGATATCCATTGAATCTCCCAGTGACGAAGCTGCGATGAGTGCCGCCCTCGCGCGTCCTGGCACACGAGTTATCGCGGGAGGTACCGATCTCATGCCTGCACGACGACAGGGCATCGTCCAGCCGTCGGTCATGGTCGACATCATGACCGTTCCCACTGTCGGGCGAATTGAGGAGCGTGGCTCGGCCGTATTGATTGGCGCAGCCGTAACCCTCTCTGACCTAGCGAGTTGGTCCGAGGTCCGGTTACCTGTTTTACATGAAGCAATCAATGGAATTGCAACGGACCAGATCCGGCTCATGGCTACGGTCGGAGGTAACCTTTGTCAGCAAAATCGTTGCTGGTTCCTGCGAAATGATTTCATGTGTTACAAAAGAGGCGGCGTCTCATGTCCCTGTTATGCGGTCACAGGAGATCATCGCTTCTATCACTCGGTGATCGACAGTCACCGCTGCCAATCGGTGACACCATCTGATCTATCAACTATTTTGAGCGCTCTCGACGCGACTGTTGAAATTGCTGGTGGGGATCGCAAGCGTTCGGTGGCTGTTGCTGATTTCTATAGTGGACCTGGAGAGGTGCGGCTTGGGCATGGGGAGTACCTGCGTTCCGTCGTCGTTGAGACCAACCAGTTCTCAGGCCACGACTACCGAAAATTGAACCGGGGTCACGGTGATTTTGCCATGATTTCAGCAGCTGTGTCGGTAGCAACAGATGCTGACGGTTTGGTTACTGATGCCCGAGTGGTGCTTGGAGCAATGGCGCCTGTTCCGTACCGGGTACATGATGCTGAGCGCCTGATGGTGGGACGCAAATTCAATGCGGTAAATGTAAGTGCAGCTTCCGAGTCATGGTGTCGCCGCGCTCATCCGCTGGAGGCAAACGAGTGGAAAGTGCAAGCTGCAACTGTACTGCTCGAGCGAAGCATTGCAGCGGCACTGCAGCGATCTCAACCAGGAGGAGATCTCAAACAGGAGGACAATCATGATTGTTGATGTACACGCTCATCTCTACCCCTCAAGTTGGGCAAGCGCTGGCCATATGCCCGATGACATGTTCGATGTTGAAGGTTTAATAGCGCGACTCGATGCGGGTGGCGTAGATATTGCCATC
>CANMNM010000188.1 GCA_947499275.1 Actinomycetota bacterium
AAAGAATTGACCCAGGGGGTCATCCCTGGGTCTTTTCATTTGGTAGCGGGGACAGGATTTGAACCTGTGACCTCTGGGTTATGAGCCCAGCGAGCTACCGAGCTGCTCCACCCCGCGCTGTTTTTGTACCACCCGAACTATACGGGAGTATTGGTGTCACTGATTTCGCGGGTAAGGCTATTGCGCTAAATGCTAGTTGCGCACCGCGTAAACCCACGCGAATTCTTGAGCAGTACCGCTGGGAGTGATGTGCTCGTGGATCGAGGTGTCGATGACGGTGAAATCCACCGCGAGTGAGCTTGTGAGGTCGGCAATGCTGTGACGGGCAACGGGTAACCCTGAGCATTCTTCTGGTCCATTTTCTGAAAACGTTCCCATGATCAGGTACCCACCCGGTACTAATGCCTCGGCAGCCATCAGAAGATATCTTTGTTGATCTTCTTTTTCGGTGAGGAAATGAAAAACTGCGCGGTCGTGCCACAGCCCATACATCCGCTCAGGGCTCCAGTCGCGAATGTCTGATGCAATCCACTCGACCTTTCGACCCTCGGCTTTGCGCACTCCCTCGCTCAAGGCAAAGTCACTGATGTCTAAAACAGTGAGGTCGGTGAACTCAAGGTCAATCAAGTCGTGAACAAAAGGTGAGAGTCCACCACCAATGTCAATGATTGGGGTTGCTTTGCCAACATTGCTCGTGATGAATTCAACTTCGGGTGAACTCTCCTGATACCAACTGAGTTTGGAAGCCGGATTGTTTTCATACCGGTCATTCCAATGATCAGTCAGACTCATGTGCTTCCCACTTACGCGTTGGCCCCATCGGTTGCCGGTTCCTCTGGCTCAACTGCGGGGACAGGCTCCGGTGGAGAAGACACTGGCCGAGGATTCAGTAGTGCTTCGGCAATCGCAATTCGCGTTATGGCTGCTTGGAGTCGATCCTGGGCTTGACCGTAGGCAGCAAAATCACCCTCGGCAAGGGCAATTCGACCCTCAGCAAATGCTGCCTGGGCATCTTCTACCGCTGCAGCTAACTGCTCAATGGGATCCGTTGGTGTGGTTGTCGTTCCACCCGGATCGGTCGTTTCCCCGGTGGTTGTCTCTCCACCAAGATCAATGTTCGGGATCGTCTCAGGGATTGCGTCAGGGCTTGTTCCCAATACTTTTGCTAGAGCCTTGGCTAAGTTGTCTTCCAGCGCGACATTAGCGCCGTAACCTGCGAGGACCTTACGCAACAACGGGTAGCCGTCGGCGGCTGCACGAATGTAGACCGGTTCAACGTAGAGCAATCCCCCGTTGAAAGGCAGCGAGAGCAGGTTGCCGAGTTCAACTTCGGAACCGCCACGACGCAACAGTGAGAGTTGCGAACTCACGTCTGGGTCGGACTCAAAGTTGTTTTGAACCTGTTGCGGTCCGGGGATTGTTGTGTTGCTGGGTAATTGCAGTACTTGAATATCTCCATAGTTCTCCCCCGGAGCAGAGTTCACCGCCATAAATGCCGCCAACGTTTGTCGTCGCTGCGGGGCAAAGGTGGTCGTCAGTGAGAAGGCGGTGTTTACTTGGCCGGGCATTTGCAGTGTCAAGTAATAAGGAGGTTGGAAAACTTGGGCGGGCGCAACGGTTGGGTCAAATGGCACGATCCACACGTCGGTGCCGTTATAGAACGTCACCGCATCAGTTACGTGGTAGCGCGACATGATGTTGCGCTGGACTTTAAAGATATCTTGCGGGTAACGAACGTGAGCGAGGATGTCGTCTGACATGGCGCTGCGCGGCTCAACTACATCAGGGAAAGCTTTCATCCAGGTTTGGAGAACTGGATCTGTTTCATCCCATGCGTAGAGCTTGACTGAGCCTTCATAGGCGTCAACTACTGCCTTCACCGAGTTGCGCATGTAGTTGACCTGATCGCGTGGGAGTAGTCCCGATTGAATCACCCGATTGCTGATCGAATCACTTGTTGCATCAGCGAGGGAAACTCGTGATGAATATGGGTATTCATTGGAGAGCGTGTAGCCGTCAACGATCCACTGAATCCGACCGTCTGCAACGACAGGGTAGGGATCTTGATCCAGGGTCAACCAAGGTGCAACTTTTTCGACGCGAGTAAGGGGCGTGCGATCCCACATGATTTGGGATTCTTCATTGACCAAATCAGAGAGCAAAATATTTGAGTCCTGGAATTTTGTAGCAAAAAGCATCTTGCCGAGGAAGGAACCCATGGGCACCCCGCCGGCGCCGTCATATGTATTTGTTGCCTGACCCGTTGGACTTGCGTCATCGGGGTAATCCAACTCGATAGAAGGTGAACCCTCGGGCGCTCCAACAATTGAGTACTGCGGGCTCAGTTCACCGAAGTAAACACGTGGCTGGGTTACTTCAAGCTCCCCGATGGGTGGGATATCAGATGCGAAAAAGTCTGGGGTTCCATCACTGAGTGCTGTGTTGTCAAATGCACTCACGAAACCGTAACCGTGCGTGTAAACGGCTCGGTCGTTGGTCCAGTTGCGTTGTCCATCAGGGATACCCGCAAGATTAATTTCGCGCACGGCAACAACCGCTCCCCGACGACCCTGGGGAAGGTCGTAACGATCAACGTCAAGATTCGTGTTAAACGAGTAGTAACCTCGAATTTGCTGCAATTGGTTGTAGGTCGGTGAAACAATGGCTGGGTCTAGGAGCCGAATGTTGCTGAGCGTTCCCGCACTTGCCTCGAGGGTCTCAACCGTTGGCGGTGAAACTGAACCGGCGTAATCAACTACATCAGCGTTCACAATGCCGTAGGCATCCCGTGTTGCATCAATATTGAGCTGAATGTAGGGAGCTTCACGGACTAATTCACTGGGGCGAACTTGAAATTGCTGAACAATCATCGGGTAAAGGCCACCAATAACCACCGAGGTCAAAATCAACAGCCCAAGGCCAATCGTGGGGATAACCCACTGCCTGCGAAAAATATTAAAGACGAACAGTGCGGCAACCAAAAGTGCTACAAACACCAGAATATTTAGGGCAGGGAGTACCGCGTTTACGTCGGCGTATTTTAAGCCAGTGAAACCACTGACCAGAGTTTCGCTTTTAGTGACCAGTCCGAATCGATCAAGGTAGTAAGCCAACGCTTTTAGCAGGATTAGGACGGCTAGCAAGATTGATAATTGCACCTGAGCAGCGCGTGAGGCGCGATCACCTTTTGGCTGGAGACGAAGACCGCCGTAGAGGTACTGCACCGCGGTCACGATCAACAGGGACAGGATCACGAGCGCGAAAGCGAATCCCAGAGCAAAACGATAAAACGGTAATTCAAATGTGTAGAAAGAGAAATCCAAA
>CANMNM010000189.1 GCA_947499275.1 Actinomycetota bacterium
TCATTCTGCTTGCTGCAATTCCCTCATTTGCACTGTCGCGTGGTTTCCTAACGAGTGAAAAAGAAACTATGGTGTCGGCGTGAGCGCGATTTCAATCCAAGGCCTGAGCGCCGGTTACGGTGGCGAAGCGGTCATCAATGACATCAGTTTCGAGTTGGCAGAACAACAACTGTTAGCTATTTTGGGTCCAAGTGGCTCAGGAAAATCCACCCTGCTGAAAACCATCGCAGGATTTCTCACGCCAATGACGGGATCAATCACCCTCGAAGGTGTGACGGTGTCCAGCACAACATCACTCGTGCCACCCGAAAAACGAAATATCGGTCTCGTCCCGCAAGAAGGTTCCCTCTTCCCTCACCTCGACGTCAGTGCAAACATTGGTTTTGGAATTAAACGCGATCCGAATGCACGAGCGCGAGTTGACGAACTCCTCGAGATCATCGGCATGAAGGAATTCGCCCACACCCGACCCCAAGAGCTCAGCGGCGGACAACAGCAAAGGGTTGCTCTCGCCCGGGCTCTAGCGCCCAAACCCAAATTGATTTTGCTCGATGAGCCGTTTACGGCATTGGATACTTCACTGCGAGCACAAATGCGCGAGGACATCAGGAGCATTCTCACCTTGACCTCCACTACTGCAATCATGGTTACCCATGATCAAGAGGAAGCGTTGGCAACCGCCGACCAACTTGCACTCATGCAAGGTGGCCAACTCATTGCTTACGGTGTCCCGCTATCGCTCTACAACAATCCGGAATCAATAGCGGTAGCCCAACTCCTCGGTGAGATCAACGTCATTCCAGCAGTTGGTGAATCAAGCAGCAGTGTCCGCACTGAATTTGGGGTAAATCTCACCAAAGAATCAGCTGAACTCAGCCTCGGGGATTCCGGCATTTTAATCGTGCGACCAGAAGCGATTACCATCGTCGAAAACTCAACTCCTAATGCAACCATCGTCGACTCGCTGTTCCACGGACACGACTCACTAATTAGCGTACGAACGGATAGTGGCCTCGTTATTAAATTGCGTGAACCAACACACATAACCCGCACACCCGGTGCACGATGCTCAGTGAACGTAACGCGCCCAGGCATTTTCCTGCCACAGGCCAGAATTAACCCATGAGTGTTTCGATCACCCGCACCCAAGGACGTCTTGTCCAGAACCGAAACCTTTCGCGGGTAGTCGAAAACCTTGGACCAATTGTTGCCTGGATCGCAATTATTTTGAGTCTGCTCACTCAGGTCACCGCTTCAACAACAAACATTGGCCCGATCCCCGCCGCACTTGCCCTCATCGCTTTGGCTTTGGGTATTCCCCACGGGGCAGCTGACAACCTGACTTTGGTTAATACTCTTTCGTGGCAGGGTTGGATTCGCCTGGGCGTTGTCTATGTGGCTATTGCCGCAGCCGCTGCACTGCTAATAATTGCTTTCCCGGCGATTGGATTTATCCTCGTAATCGCGATGACCGTGTGGCATTTCGGTACAGGCGATGTGCAAGCAACCGCCGAACTCAAGGGTGAGACACCTGCCACCGGAAAGTTCCAAGTTGTTTATGCATTAGCACTGGGTAGTGCACCCGTTCTCCTTCCACTCACTTCTTCCGCAGCCTTGAGCACTGTTGTTTGGCTTGAGCCTGCACTCTCGGTGATCTATTCCACACCTGTGACGCTAGTGATTCGAGGTGTCGTACTCACCTTAATTGTTATCTCCGTCGTGGCACTGATTTCTCGAGGTTCCCTTCGTAGTGCTTTCGAATTGTTCACGTTGGCCGTTCTTGGCTTGGTGGTCTCACCGTTTATTGCCTTCGCTGTTTACTTTGGTTTTTGGCACGCAACCCGGCACACTGCACGCTTGGCCCAAGCGACAACAGGTGTGATCACTCTGCGCTCACTCGCGTCCGTCACGAAAATTGGAATTCCCTCACTTCTGGGGTTTATCGCAATCCTCGCCGTAGTCACCATTTTTCTCGATCTTGATTCACTGAGCGGCACTGTCCTTTGGATTGGTCTTGCGATCGTCTGGGGTTTGACCGTTCCTCACATGTGGTTCGTGTCACGTTTTGACCGGCGGCTTCGGGCTGAGTCGATTCCTGCGGAGCAAACCTCATAATTCTTGATTGGCCCAGCGTCTTTCTGAGCGCGTAATACGACAAAACACGCAACAATATGCCCATGAGTAACGAGAGCATGGTCAACGATCCCCGACCGATCTATTTGGTTACCGGTGCAACCGGTTATGTCGGTGGTCGGCTGATCAGAGAACTCGTCCAGCGTGGTTTGCGAGTTCGAGCACTTGCCCGATACCCCGACCGGCTCAGGGACTTCCCGTGGGTTGATCAAATTGAAATTGCAGAAGGCGACGCCGGTGATCCAGAGTCACTGAGTGCGGCCATGCAGGGCGTAAGCGTCGCCTACTACCTCCTTCACTCACTTCAGCAAGGTAAAGAGCTCGAATTCGAAGAGAGCCGAATCGCAGAGAACTTCGCCCAATGCGCGAAGAATGCCGGCATCAAAAGAATTGTGTATCTAGGGGGACTCGCACCCGACCTACCGATGGCTGAAATGTCCCCCCATATGCGATCCCGCGTTGAAGTGGGTCGGATCCTGCGTGACTCCGGTATTCCAACTATTGAATTGCGCGCGGCGGTAATCATTGGGTCAGGTTCAGCATCATTTGAGATGCTCCGCTATCTCACCGAGCGCCTTCCCGCCATGATCACTCCGCGTTGGGTCCGAACACAAACCCAACCGATCGCGGTGCGAGACGTCCTGCGTTATTTGGTTCTCTCAGCTGAATTGCCGCCGGAAGTGAGCCGGACTTTTGACATCGGTGGCCCCGATGTGTTGGCCTACCAAGACATGATGCAGCGCTACGCCAAAGTTGCGGGACTGCCCAAACGCTTGATTTTGCCCATTAACTTGTTGACCCCAAAACTCTCCAGCCATTGGGTTGGGTTCGTCACTCCGGTGCCGCGCGCTATCGCACGACCGCTCGTTCTCTCACTGCGATACCCAGCGGTGTGTTCAGAAAGCGACATCAAAGAATTTATCCCTGATCCCCCTGAAGGCTTATTTCCATTTGATGAATCGGTTGCTTTAGCGCTCACCCGAATTCAAGATGCCCAAGTAACAACGCGATGGTCAAACGCCAGTACACCTGGTGTTCCCAGCGAACCGCTACCCAGCGATCCTGATTGGGCCGGCGGCACTCTCTACGAAGACGTTCAAGTTCTTAACTCCACCGCCACACCCCAGGAATTGTGGGCCGCCGTTGATTGCATCGGTGGTGACAATGGCTGGTATTCCGCGAAA
>CANMNM010000190.1 GCA_947499275.1 Actinomycetota bacterium
CCGCAAACGCACTACCTCCTCTGGTCATTTGTTAGCTCGGTCGTTCTCCTAGCGATTGGATTGCTCGACGGTAACGATTTCACCGATATGGGCTTGGGCTTCGCCTACATTCTGCCCGGGTTGATCTGGGCCGGGATTTCCATTGTGGCCGTTACCGTGGTCTATCTGATCGGTTCGATCTTCAAAAAATCTCGAGAAGCTTTTGCCGACGAACGAATCGGGGCACTTTCCGGTGGTCGACTACTTTTTCAATCACTGGTAGAAGTGCCGCTAGGGACAGTTTTATTCGAGGAGATCGCATTTCGGGCGGTTTTATTCTCGATGCTCGCCCGGCGCTTTGATCTCACCACCGCAATTGTTATTTCGGCAATCCTGTTTGGGCTCTGGCATATTTTGCCGAGTATCGGCACCCACGAGAACAATCCGGCTCTGGGTGGGGTGGTTGGCTCAGGTCGGCGGGGAAATATTTTGGGTGTGCTGGCCAGCGTTTTCACCACCACGTTGGCGGGTGTTTTATTCACTCTCATGAGGATTTTCTCAGGCAGTGTGATCGCGCCGATGGGGTTCCATTGGGCAACCAATGGCTTGGGCTACGCTTTTTCGTGGATCTTGCTTCGATTCCGTCGGCGTAGTTCACAGATCAATCCAAAGATCAATCCAGGGGGTGAATGACAACCATGTCATTTAAGGAATACGATAGGGACCCCGAAGAGGAAATCCTCGAGGGGAGTGAGCACGCCAGTTTTTTGGAGGAAGATTTAATGTACGAAGCCGCAAGTGGGAAACCTCTATCCGGGCCCTCCGGAGCAGAGTTCCCGCAGTTGTCGCAGCGCGATCAGGCGATTCTCGGCTTTGAGCGTCAGTGGTGGAAGTACTCGGGTGCAAAGGAAGCGGCAATTCGCGAACTTTTCGACATGAGCTCAACCCGTTACTACCAGTTGATCAACACTTTGATCGACACTCCAGAGGCCCTGGAATTTGACCCCATGTTGGTTAAGCGCCTACGCCGGATGCGTTCAAGTCGCCAGGCGGCTCGCACCGCAAATCGCGCGAATATCCGGTAATTTCCTGCATGTTTTTATCACTTTCATCACCGGAAACACGCGCACCTGGGTCTAGCATTTTGTTTCATAGTTAACCCGACTTACGATGTTTCCTTAAGTCGACAATTTGTATGTCTAGGAGAGTGACTCATTATGCGCCAGCGTTCATTGGGTGTGTTCGGTTTATTGAGTAGAGGGCATGCCGCTAAAGGTTGCGTATCCGCGATCGCCGCAGCACTTATCGCTGGTTCGATGCTGGCAGCACCAGCCCAAGCCGCACCACGCGCAATTGTTGTCTGGGTCGATGCACAATATAAAGACGCAGCGACAGCCCTATTCGCCAATGGCTACAAAAATCGAGATATCACTGTCACTGCGCGTGATATGTCAACAATCACCCTCGACCTACAAAGAATTGATCCCAATAGAGCCCCTGACATTGTGTTAGTTGATGGAGAGCAGGTAGGCGAACTCGCGAACAATGCACTCATTACTCCGATTGAAATTTCTTCCGCTACCACTCGCACTCTCTCCAGTGTTGCAATCAACACTTTCAGAGTTGGCACCTCGCTTTTTGGCACCCCAATCCAGCGTCAAAATATGGCACTCGTGACTAATGCGGAATTGGTTCCTACCGCCCCCACGACCTTCAAAAAGTTGTCGAATATTGCCTTGAAACTTGTCGCTGATGGCCAGGCCGAAATAGGCTTTGCGCTCGCGCAAGGCGTGGATGGCAACGCGTATTCAACTTACCCACTCTTCGCTGGCCTCGGTGGATTCGCTTTTGGAACAACCGCCGCAGGCAGCTATAACCCCGCCAGAATCGGAATCAATAATAAGAAGTTTGTGAAAAACCAGTCTCAAATTGATACATGGAATGCAAGCGGGTTGATCGATTCCAATCTGAGCGAAGAGGAGGCACGGATCGCGTTCACTTCGGGTCGGGCACCGTTCTGGCTCACCAGTCCGGAAGAAATCGTAAATTTAAAAACGGTCACATTCCGTTACCGAATCACCCAGGTCCCCAGCATCGTTAAAGGAGTAAGTGCGGCACCGCTTATGAAATCAATTGGTTTCGCGGTCACATCCTTCGCCCAGACGCATAAAGTTCTGCCTGCCGCTAAGGACATCGTCGCAAATCAAATCACCAGTACAAAAGCTCAAACAGCATTTTATGAACAATCGCCTTATGTTGGTCTGCCCGCAAATTCAGCTGCGGCGGCTGCAACACCGGACCGCGTATTACTGGCATTCGGCTCGGCAGCACTCGGAGCTGCCCCGTACCCCAATCTTCCCGAATGGGGTCAGGTTTCTCTCGCACTCGGCGGAGCATGGCGCGACAGCACCCGTGGGGTAACCGCCGTCAAAGCCGCGACAGCATTCGCAGCAGCCCAAGCGCAAGCCGTAACCGCACTTACCCCGGTACCCTCGCCAACGGTTGCGCCGACAAACCCTTAATCACGTCAACTCGACCGCCATGTGGCGTCCAGACGCGCCCGAACTCACCTCACAAGGCTGAATTACCCACTGACCTGAACGGGGTCATGCGGTCGATTCATAGGGGGATCGGGCTCGAATTTTCCCTCGGATTTGCACTCTCACCCCGAGAGTGCTAACTTTTCCGTTAGCACTCTCACCATGAGAGTGACAACTCAATGAACCTAAATTACGGCAGTTTCCGAAAGGAACACTCTCATGGCAAAAATGATTTCATTCGACGAGGAAGCCCGTCGTGCACTTGAGCGCGGAATGAACGTGCTCGCTGACGCAGTCAAAGTGACGCTTGGCCCTAAAGGACGCAACGTTGTTTTGGAGAAGAAGTGGGGAGCCCCCACGATCACCAATGACGGTGTATCCATTGCAAAAGAAATTGATCTCGAAGATCCATATGAAAGAATCGGCGCAGAGCTGGTCAAAGAAGTTGCCAAAAAGACCGATGACGTCGCTGGCGACGGAACAACCACCGCAACCGTTCTTGCTCAGGCACTCGTCCGCGAAGGTCTACGTAACGTAGCCGCCGGCGCTAACCCGATGGGTTTGAAAAAGGGCATCGAGCGTGCAGTAGCCGTCGTGTGCGACGAACTTCTCGCAATGGCCAAGGACGTAGAGACCAAAGAGCAGATCGCATCAACAGCAGCAATCTCCGCTGGTGGCGACCAAGAAGTTGGCGAACTCATTGCAGAAGCAATGGACAAGGTCGGCAAAGAAGGCGTAATCACTGTTGAAGAAAGCCAGACATTCGGACTCGAACTCGAGCTCACCGAAG
>CANMNM010000191.1 GCA_947499275.1 Actinomycetota bacterium
CTGTCGGATCACGGTGGGACCTCGTTCGTGACCCACGGATGAATCACCAGGTCGAAGTAATTCCCGGCGTCCTGGTGAGTGAATCGTCTCAATTACTAAAAGAATTTTTGCGCGAGAAACGGTAAAGTTAACGCGATGTCAACCCGTGGAATAAACCGACCCAAGACCCGGCCCGCCCAGCGGCCGCTCTGGCTAACCGTCCTGCTCATTCTGGTCGCGATGCTGGTTCTTTTTGGTATTGGATTTGGGATTGCCACGCTACTTAAGGGCTCCGGTGGAACTGATAGCGCTGATGCGAGCGCGTCTCCCAGTAGTCCGACATCCATTCCCGGCTGCACCACCATCATGGTTACTCCGGCTGAAGTGTTACCGCTGGCCTCCCGAGTAAACGTCAATGTCTATAACTCAACCAAGCGGGTTGGTCTTGCGGGAGATTTATCCAAGATTCTTAGTGTTCGTGGTTTCCCGATAGCTAAGGTTGAGAACGATCCACTCGGTGTAGTGATTGAAGGCCAAGGAGAGATTCGTTACGGACCCAAAGGTGAAGCAAGTGCCGAACTCATGTCGTATCACTTCCCTGGCGCAACCCTGGTAAATGATGGTCGCGCCGGAAAACGAATTGATGTTGTCCTCGGCACCCAATTTGTCGACCTGGCCAATGACGCCGAAGTAGTTGCTCAACTTGCGCAACCATCACCGAGTGCTTCGCCTGCAGGCTGCCCAATTCCCGATGCCCTCCCGAGTGAGTCAGCAAGTGAATCTGCTGCTTCAGAGTCACCGAGTCAGGGTTAGCCCACACTCCAAAAGTGTGAATGTAAATAAGGCGGTGGCGGTGGGAGCCGTCAGCAACTGGCGTTGCTTCCTCCCAAATCCCTCGAAATTTATGGCGGTGGCGGTGGGATTTGAACCCACGGTGAGGTTGCCCCCACACGCGCTTTCGAGGCGCGCTCCTTTGGCCGCTCGGACACGCCACCGCGGAGAACTGTACAAATGCCCGGCTTGGCGGATTCTTTCGCCCTTGTTCTAACCTTCGGTCTGAAGGCAGACCCGGTCTGCTAGTCCGGAGTTGTGCTGAGCAAATCAAATGCGGCGGGATCATCAGGGCTGAGCCTAATCAACCAGGAGCCATAAGGATCCCCATTGATTCTCTCTGGATTTCCGGTCAATCCTGTATTTGTTTCCGTGACGGTACCCTTAAAGGGTAGGTAGATTTCAGTCACTGTTTTCGTTGACTCCATGGTGCCGCAGGCATTACCAGGTGTACAGGTGGAACCAACCTGTGGAAATTCCAAGAAAACAATGTCACCGAGTGCCTCCTGGGCGAAGTTGGTTAGCCCAAATTCCACTGTCCCGTCAGCTAGCTTCTTTGCCCACACGTGTTCGGCGGTGTATCGGTAATCAATCCCTGCTGGTGCGCCGGCCTCCATGAGGCTCTCCAACGCAGTGGAGGCACCCTTGACAGTGCTTCCCTTTAACTGTGTTGAGGAGGAAGCATCCGGAGCATCTGAAGTATCGGGCGTGTCCGAATCGCATGCTGCAAGACTGCTGGCAATTACCGCTGCCGACACAAGTGCGGTCACTCGACGAGATGATGGCTTCACAACTTGTACCCCTGATCTCCCGTGGCAACGATCCACAGCGTAACTCACAGCCAATTACATCCGGACCACAGACCTGTTGAAAATGCAATACCGAGGTTTACCCAGTAGGGCGCCACTCACAACCCGTGGGGCAGGACCGGCTCGCGGCATTCCTATGAAGGAGGATCACATGTTTGTCATCTCCGTTCTGTATCCGCTAACTCCGGGTACGACTTTCAATTTGGACTACTACTTGGATTCGCATGTCCCACTTGTCAAGCGGCTGTTCGAGCCCATGGGCCAACGCGAAGCGCGCGTATTCAAAGGTGTCTCCGATGGCGGCGAAGGCACACCCACATTCGGTGTCATCGCGGAACTCTTCTTCGAGGACATGGAAAGCCTGATGGCGGCGTTGTCCGCCCATGGGGCCGAGACACAAGCTGACATCCCAAACTTCACCGACTCAATTCCGGTGATTCAGATCAGCGAAATGCTCACGCTCTGAACAGACACTAAAAACATTCGGATGTGAAAACTGGGGTGTTGAGAACGACTTGGTCTGTTCATGAAGATTTAACTCTTCTTGAGGCTTTTAAAAATCTAAAATTTACCCGCCGCATATTGGATGAGGACTTCCAATCCGAAAGGAGCACCATATGCGCATCTCGAAACCAGTCATAGCTGGTCTTGTTGGCATCACCGCAATAACGCTGGCCATCCCGGCGAGCGCCGAATCAACGATTATCTACATGGAGCCGGTAGCTGCCGGAGTAAGCCTTAAGGCCCTAGCTACTTCAGGAGATAACTTTGGTGGGGTCATCTGGCCCGGCACGCCTGATGGCATGGGCGCACTCAAGGACAAAAACGGTAACTTGACCATCTTCACCGGGCATGAGTTTTCCGCCACCAACGCTGTGGCTTCCAAACTCTCACACGCTAACGGCGCAGCCTCGGCGTCAACCATTTACGCATTGAACTACGATGTTAAAAATGGCGCGATAACTGCTGCTCGAAATGTCTTGAACTCAGTTAGCTGGTACAACTACGCAACCGGCGAGTACAGCACATCAACGCCGACGGCTCCTGCTGGCGCTGCGGCCAAGGATGAATATGGCACCGCCAATCACACCAAAGCGTTAAACCGATTCTGTTCAGCGAACATGATGCAGCCAGGTGAGCTGGCCTATCGGACGACCGACAAGGACGGCAAAGTCACCACTTATGGCTACACCGGTCCGGCATTCTTCACCGGCGAAGAGGGCAGCGACGAATCGCGCGCCTTCGCAATGGACAACTCGGGCAATCTTGTCCAACTACCTCGCCTTGGACTTGCTGCCTGGGAGAACCTAATCGTCGCACCCAATAGCGGCATGTCAACGGTGGTAATGGCGAACGAAGATGGTTCGGCAACTGACAGCCAACTGTGGATGTACACGGGTACCAAAACAACCGAAGGGCATTGGACAGATAAAGCTGGATTAACCAACGGCTCGCTCTACGTAATGTCGGTTGACGGTATCGCCAATGACAACCTTTTCCGGACAGCGGTGGGCAAGGGTGTCGCGGTTAACGTGAATTTCAAACCAATTGACTACGCGTTAAATGGCAAGGCGCAAAATGATGCAGCTAGGGCAGCCGGAACAGAAATGGCACGCGTTGAAGATGGAGCGTTTGACCCGAACCGTCCAAATGACTACTACTTCGTCACCACTGAGTCGAAT
>CANMNM010000192.1 GCA_947499275.1 Actinomycetota bacterium
CTCCGCTGAACTTCCACGCGCAACACGTGTGCTTATGTTTAAGGCCGATGGCTCAGTCCTCATTCACTCAGATGGTGGGTCTTACAAACCTTTGAATTGGATGAGTCCTCCGTGCAATGTTTCCGTGTCAACCATGGGTGATACAACCGAATTTAAAGTTGTGAACAAGGCGGGAGAGATTCTTACAATTACAGTCCACGAGATTCTCGCAGATTACGAGCATCAACTTGGCCTTGATCCAGGCCTGATCAAAGACGGTGTTGAATCCCACTTGCAGAAGTTGTTAGCGGAGAATCTCGATGCCTTGGCTCAAGGATTAACTCTCATCCGGAGGGAATATCCAACAGCCATTGGACCGGTTGACATTTTGTGCAAGGCTGCAGGGGGTGGATCGGTGGCTATTGAAATTAAACGTCGTGGCGAAATTGATGGGGTTGAGCAACTAACCCGTTATCTGGATTTACTCAATCGAGATCCACTACTTGCTCCAGTAACTGGGATTTATGCAGCGCAGGAGATCAAACCACAAGCAAAAACATTGGCGCACGACCGCGGTATCGTATGTGTCAGTGTCGATTACGAGTTGTTAAAAGGCCTTGATGACCCTAGTCTGCGACTGTTTTAGAAGATAATGAGGAGATGGGGCTGGCTGTGGAACTAAATAAAATTGGTGTTGTGGGACTAGGAACTATGGGTTCCGGAATCGCAGAAGTTATTGCGCGATCCGGATATTCAGTTATTGGAGTTGACTTAGGTGAAAACGCAATCGGCTACGCCAATTCGAGAATCAGAGCATCGATTGATCGGGGTGTCTCACGGTCAAAGATTTCTGAATCTGACGGTCTGACGATTTTGTCTCGAATTCAATTGACGTCAAATCTCCAAGATCTTGCGTCATGTGGCTTGGTGATTGAGGCGATTAACGAGGACCTAGCCGCCAAATCTGAACTCTTTCGAACCCTAGACTCAATTCTTGGTCCCGATGCGATCATGGCCACAAATACGTCCGCATTGTCCGTCACAGAAATCTCCGTCGCTACTGGTCGTCCTAGTCGTGTGATTGGCATGCATTTTTTCAATCCAGCAACGGTCCAAAAATTTGTTGAAATAGTTTCGACGGTGACGACCGATCAAGAAGTGATTGACGTGTGTCTTGAATTTACTCGAAACTTGGACATGCAACCAGTTTTGGTGGGAGACCGCGCCGGTTTCATTGCGAATTCGTTGCTATTTGGTTATTTGAATCAAGCTGTCACTATGTATGAGCAGAAGTACGCTTCTCGCGAAGACATTGATAGCGCCATGAGATTTGGCTGTGGACTCCCGATGGGACCTCTAGCACTTCTTGACTTGATTGGGCTGGACACCGCTCTTCAAATCCTTGACACCATGTATCACGAGAGTCGTAATCGGCTGCATGCGCCAAGTGCCCTACTCAAACAGTTCGTTGCCGCAGGCAGGCTCGGGCGTAAATCTGGTCGAGGTTTCTACACTTATTCTAAGTTGAATGCGCCATTGGTGGTCGATGATTCACTCACGCCGGCATTAGCAGATTCCGGTTCGGTTTCGGGCATCACGAGGGCCGGGGTAGTTGGTTCGGGCACTATGGCGACCGGAATCGTTTCAGTGCTCGCGGTGGGAGGTGTGAGCGTTATTGCCCTGACCAGAAGTGAACAGAGATCAAGCCAATTGCGGGAATCCCTTGATGCATCTTGGTCAAAGCTTGTTGCAAAGGGGAAAATCACCGAGGAGCAAAAAAGCGAATATCTTGATCGGGTCACAACGTGTGAGAGCCCTGAAGCGCTTGTGGGTCAGGTTGATGTAGTCATCGAGGCTATTGCCGAGGAACTGCAACCTAAGTGCGAGATTTTCTCCCAACTTGATCAACTGATGTCAGAAGATGTCATATTCGCAACAACAACTTCGAGCCTGTCTGTAATTGAAATTGCTGCCAGCACCAACAGGATGGATCGTTTCCTGGGAATTCACTTCTTCAATCCAGCGCCGGTCATGTCTCTCGTGGAAATCGTCAGCACCGTAGCAACTAATCCCGAGGTTGTGTTGCGCTGCACTAATTTGATGCGCGAACTTGGTAAAAAGCCTGTTCAGTGCTCGGATCGAGCCGGATTCATCGTTAATGCATTGTTGTTTCCATACCTCAACAACGCAATCGCAATGGCATCGAGCAACTACGCATCCATCCAAGACATTGATTCTGCTATGAAGCTCGGTTGCGGCTACCCCATGGGGCCTTTTGAGTTACTCGACGTTGTCGGTCTCGATGTCTCCTTGGCAATTATCAATACGCTGTACCGTGAGTTTCGTGAGCCAGGGTTCGCCCCTGAAGCTCAATTGGAGCACTTGGTCACCGCGGGATTTATTGGGCGTAAAGTCGGTCGAGGTTTTGCCAAGTACTAGACGATAAGTGTTAGAAGATGAGTGTCGACGAGTGGGAGTGTGAATGGCGTGGGGCGCAAGAACCGGAGAGCGGGTAGTGAGTCCAGGCCTGTTTTTGGTAACTCAATGGTCACGGAATCCCACCCTGACGGCGAATGGTATGTCCGGAAATTAACCGGATCCTCAGCCACTAAAACATATCGGTGTCCTGGTTGTGATCAGGAGATTCGACCAGCGACACCACATATTGTGGCTTGGTCGGCTGATCTTCCTGAGGGAGCCGAGGATCGACGTCACTGGCACACCCCGTGTTGGATAAACCGTGGTAACCGTCGTCCTCGAGGTGGAACGTGACGGCAATCTCAGCGAATTCGATCCTGCCCGCTACACGTGAGGTAATTGCTTTGCATACCGCTGACTCACTTGAACTGGTTGGTGAGCTGGCGACACCAGAGCGCCCGGTTGCAACCGTCATTTGTGTTCACCCATTACCCACTCACGGCGGCATGATGGACAGCCATATTTTGCGCAAAATGTCTTGGCGACTTCCAGCGCTAGCAAACATTGCTGTAGTGCGATTTAACACTCGGGGAACCAGCAGCGCGCTAGGTCACAGCGAGGGTAGTTTTGACCACTCAAACGGAGAGGGCTTGGATCTTGCCGCGGCCATTGAATTTGCCCGTAATCGCAATTTGCCCAATATTTGGATCCTCGGCTGGTCATTTGGTACCGATGTGATTTTGCGTAATCTTGACCCTCGTGGAATTAGCGGCGTAATTTTACTTTCTCCGCCATTGCGGCACACCAGCGCTCAGGAGTTGCTGCGTTGGAATGGTACGGGTGTGCCTGTCCACGCGCTCATCCCCGAACTCGATGACTATCTCGTA
>CANMNM010000193.1 GCA_947499275.1 Actinomycetota bacterium
ATGCAGATTGTTGCTGCAAAAGTTTTCCCGACTCTCACGCAGCCACTGATCTCACGCGAGGACATGCGTGAATTGATTGATAATGACCAAGATTGGAATGACTTCTTCGAGCGGCCAATTGGCGAAGTTATAGAGAATTCGATAACCAATGATGTTCTTCGCGGAATAATTCTCACTGACGGGTTGATTGGAAATTTCGCTGATGCACTTGGCGAGGACAAGCGGGCAAACATCTGTTTCCTCTACCACGTAATTGGGAACGGAACCGGTGATTGGGATGTTCCGATTGGCGGTATGGGCCAGGTCACCGGACAACTCGAAGCAATTGCACGTTCTCTTGGTGTTCGCATTGAGCTTTCGACACCGGTGATCAGTATCGAGCCGCACGAGAACTTGGTGAGCGTTTCGACAGGTTCGGAAACGTATAACGCGCAGTATTTGCTCGTAAATGCAGCACCAGCGGCTTTGGCCGGGCTACTCGGTGAGAGAGTCCCACAGATTTCACTCGCGGACGGTGGGGCGCAAATCAAGGTGAACATGTTGCTGAGCCGCCTACCTAGATTGCTGGGCGGTGATTCACTCGAAGCGTTTAATGGAACCTTTCATATCAATGAAAGTTATGAGCAACTTCAACGCGCCTTCGCCAGGGCTGCTGCAGGTGAAATGCCTGACCCGTTACCGGCTGAAATTTACTGTCACAGTTTGACCGACCCGTCAATTCTTTCACCCGAACTCCAAGCCCAAGGCGTGCAAACATTGACCCTGTTCGCGCTGCACACCCCGCATGATCTTTTTTCCCGCGAAGTAAACCCTTACACGCGCGAGGATGCCAAGGCTGCTGTGCTCAGGACACTCAACTCGGTCCTTGCCGAGCCCATTGAAGACTGCCTCTACCGTGATGAACAGGGCAACGTTTGCATGGAAGTGAACACCACCGTCGATATCGAAAACAGTTTGGGAATCGCTACCGGGAATATTTTTCACACACCACTTGCCTGGCCCTGGGCAAGTTCACCGGCGGAAGCTGGTAGTTGGGGTGTTGAGACCGGTCACCCCAGAGTGTTGTTCTGCGGGAGCGGTGCATCGCGAGGTGGAGGAGTGTCAGGAATACCGGGACACAACGCTGCCATGGCGGTTATGTCAGTGTCGGTGAAGTAATAGCAGGACGCAAAAGTGGGAAGAGTTCGTGATCCATGGGTGCGCCCCTGGGGATCTCTAAATTCAATCCTTCAAAGTTCGGTGACGTTACCCAATCCCGTGGTGCGTGCACCATGTCGTCACCGAGAAAGCGAAGTGAAAAGGCGCGCCTCCGATTCGCTCCCGGTACTCCGTAGGAGTGATGGGTGGTCAACATATGAAAAAAGACAGCATCACCCGGCTGCAGTTCCCACCCCAAGATCTCAAATGAATCCCGGTCGGCCTCAATGTTGGGAATTTCGGACATTGTTCCTTCCGGGAACCACTTCGCTTGGTTATCCATGAACGTGCGTGGCATAAGCCAACCGCGCTTGTGTGACCCAGCATTGAATTCCAGGGTTGACTCGAATGCAACGGGGTCAACCGGTGCCCACATTGAGCAATTGAGGTTGCCATCAACGTTGTAGTACGGCTGGTCTTGGTGCCAAGGGGTTTCTTGTTTGGTGCCTGGCTCCTTGACCAACATGTGGTCATGGAAAAGCCGAACACTTGACCCACCCATGAGTTGCTGGGCAACGTCGGCTGCTTTTGACTCGAATGCAATTGCGCGGTACTCGTCAATTCGATTCCAATTACAAAAATCTTCAACGAAGCGTCCGGGGTCATCGGGTTTGCTGGCGACTTGAAACATCGGGCCGGGCTGCGCCAAGTTTTTTTCTATCCCGGCTTCGATGGTAGCCACTTCCTCGGGTGTGAAAAGCGCTCGAACTACCGCCGCGCCGTGCTCGTGGAAGGACTCAATTGTCCCTTGGTCAATAAATCCGACAGCAGCCTGTTGACGTGGCATGTGATTCCTCCCAAAGGCCGGGTAACGGGCTTAAACGCCCGCCATTCCCAGTAACTGGGATAGACCGGAGTTTATGGTGGAAAGTGCACCGCGAGGGACTTGAACCCCCAACCCGCTGATTAAGAGTCAGCTGCTCTGCCAGTTGAGCTAGCGGTGCTTGTTGCGCCGGGCGACATTACCACTTCGCGCCGCACTAGAACCCAGAGGCCACCATTTCGCGATAGATAATCTTCGCCATTTCACTTTGGCCAAGTGGATTTGGGTGAAATGAGCCTGAAGTAAAGCCGCTAATCCCGGTAAGGCCAAAAAACCAGGATTCATTACCCGCGCAGACTCCGTGCCCAACCGGTCCAGATCCGGTGTCACTCCAGGTGGCCATGATCGGTACCCAGCCCAGTCGGCCCGTATTCGCTACTGCGCCATTGAGCGAACCTGCGCCGTTATCGAGGGGAACTTGTGCACCACGAGTGGTTTGGTAGACGAATGGATTTAGGGGGCTTGGATTCAATATTGAGCCCTGTGCCCAAGCAAAGTCTTGCTCCGTGATGGTGAGATAGCGACACACGGATCCGGACTGTGAACGCGTGAGGTCAGGGTATGAATTAAGGAACACCTTCCCGGTGTTACTCAGGGTTAAGCCAGGCAATTTTTGACCTTGTGAGCCTTGACAGGTAGCGGTCGTCAAACACGCGTTGATTGATGCATAGCTTGCTGCCAAACCAGCGGTCAGGGCCTGCACACCTACCTGCGTTGTCGGGTAACTCGACAACGGTGGCGCTGTTGCTTTGGCCAGTGGGCAGTTGCTCTGCAGAGCGCATGACGTCAGGATTGATCCAAAACCAACGTCGTTGCCGCCGACTGACATGTGAACCACATCAATGTCACGGCCCTTCAATAATTCATTGACCGACTCGATCTGAGATTTCATCCCGCGAAACTGCGGGCCAAGTATTCCTTTTTGCACGGTCGCGCCCGAGCACGAAACGTCAAGTAACGTGACCGATGTTTTGCTGGATGCTTGCTCAAGTTTCAACGCGGCTTGGGCCGGCGCCCCGTGCACACTTCGATTGCACTGGTCGTCATCCCAATAGGGGTCGAATGAATTCAGTCGATCATTAATCCATGCGTTCACATTGCGTGGATTTCCTTCACCGGATGCATAGGAGTCACCCATGACCACCATGAGGATGTTTGAAATATTTGCCATCATCGATGAGCGTTTAGTCGCGGGGCCAGATTCCACGGTCAACGTCAAACTATGTAAACCTTCGGGCAAAGCTGC
>CANMNM010000194.1 GCA_947499275.1 Actinomycetota bacterium
GTTAGACATGCCATTACAAAATTATCTGACCTGCATTTAGTGTCTAATGATGATGCAAAGCAGAGGCTAATTAAAATGGGTGAGTATGAGGATAAAATTCACATTACTGGTTGTCCAAGTATAGATATCGCCAAACAGGTTTTAGACCATTCGAAATTAGATTTTGATCCTTGTCAAAAATATGGTGGAGTGGGAAAATATATCGATCCAAGTAAGGATTATCTAGTTGTGATGCAGCATCCGGTTACAACAGAATTTGAAATGGCAAAATCACAAACAGAGAGTTTAATTAAGATTGTACATGAACTCAATATTCCTGTATTTTGGTTTTGGCCAAATCCCGATGCAGGTAGTGACGGAACAAGCAATGCATTGAGAACACATAGAGAAGAGAATCCTGACAACCACATCCGTTTTTTCAAAAATTTAGAAGGTGCCGATTTTTTAAAATTGTTGTACCATTCAAAATGCTTAATCGGCAACAGCAGTGTCGGTATTCGTGAATGTTCGTATTTGGGAATACCAGTTGTAAACATTGGCAGCAGACAAAATAGGCGTTTGAGGGGCAAGAATGTAATAGATACAGATTACAATCAAGAAAATTTAAGAGAAGCAATTCTCAAACAAGTTAAGCATGGGCATTACCCAATAGAAAATTTATATGGAGATGGCCATGCAGGAATTGCAATTGCTAATGTGTTAGTTAATGCAGGAATAGAAATTAAAAAAGTAATTAGTTATTAAAATATGTCAAACACAATGCACGGGCTTCCAGAAGAAGTTATTTTTTGTAAAAAATGTTGTATATCCAACCAAAGACCAAGCACAAAAAGAGAATTTTCAAAAAAATCAAGTAAAGATACCGAAACGGTTGGCTTTGGTGACGATGGAATTTGTGATACCTGTAAATGGTTTGAGTTTAAAAAAACCATCGATTGGGAGCAAAGAGAAAAACAATTGGAAGAATTATGCAATAGATTCAGAAGAAATGATGGGTCTTATGATGTTATTGTTCCTTCTAGTGGAGGCAAAGATAGTTTTTATGTTGCGCATCAATTGAAATACAAATATGGAATGAATCCATTGACCGTTACGTGGGCACCGCATCAATACACAGATATTGGATGGAAGAACTTCGAGAGTATGATTGATGCGGGTTTTGACAATGTTTTGGTTACGCCAAATGGCAAAATTCACAGGGTATTAACCCGTTTAGCTTTCGAAAATCTGGTCAATCCTTTTCAACCATTTATCATTGGACAAAAAAATGTTGCTCCGAGAGTCGCACTGCAATATGGGGTTCAATTAATTATGTATGGAGAAAATCAAGCCGAAGCACATAATAAATTAGAAGAAAATTTTAGCCCCTTAATGGATATTTCTCATTTCTGTAAAAAGGAAGGTGAAGAGTTGTATTTCGGAGGTGTTCATATCAATGATTTAAAACAACATGGAATTGAAGATAAAGATTTGTATCTTTATAAACCATTGCAAGAAGAAACTATAAAAAATGCAGGTATTGAAGTGCACTTTCATAGTTTTTACAAAAACTGGTCAGCACAAGAAAATTATTACTACGCAATGGAACATTCTGGTTTTAAATCAAATCCAGACGGAAGAAGCGAAGGCACTTACACCAAATTTGCAAGTTTGGACGACAAAATTGACGGCCAGCATTATTTCACTATGTACATTAAATTCGGTCAAGGAAGGGCTATGAATGATGTAAATCGTGATATTCGTGATGGCTTTATTAGCCGTGAGGAAGGCATCGAATTGATCAATAAATATGATGGTGAATTCCCAATCAAATATTTCCAAGAAGTTTTAGATTATATGGAAATAAGTGAAGAACGTTATTGGGAAGTATTAGACAATGCCCGCTCACCACATTTGTGGGAGAAGCTTAATGGTGAATGGCAATTAAAACACAAAACAAAGTAATCTTTATCGATAGCTTTTGTTTGATGGCTTCTTTTGCTTCAAAATTTAAAATTGGTAATTTCATAAGAGTAAAATGAAAAGAGTCATCGCGCGATTAGATATCAAAGGAAATAGATTGGTTAAGGGAATTCATCTTGAAGGTTGGCGATTTTTACCTGAGCACCCTAATGAATATTGTTATAATTACTATTTACAAGGAGTAGACGAAATCATATATGTTGATGCAGTTGCTAGTTTATACAATAGAGATTCGCTTAAAGAGATTATAAAAAAGACGACAGACAATGTTTTTGTGCCAATTACAGTTGGTGGTGGAATTAGAACTCTAGACGATGCTTATGATATCTTAAGAAGTGGTGCAGATAAAGTTGCAATATGCACCCAAGCGGTAAAGCATCCTGAAATTATTTCTGAAATTGCAGGCAAGTATGGAAACCAATGTATGGTGCTGTCTATTCAGGCTAAGAAAAATCAATCAGGTACTTATTCAGTTTGGTATGATGTTGCGAGAGAAAAAACTGAAATTGATGTTGTTGAATGGGCTCAAAGAGGCGAGGAATTAGGTGCTGGTGAAATACTCTTAACATCGATAGACCATGAAGGCCTAGAAAGGGGCATGGACAAAGAATTGATAAAATTAGTTTCTAGTGCTGTAAGTATTCCGGTTATAGCTAGTGGAGGGTTAGGAAATTCAAAGCATTTTGTAGAAGCAATTGAAAGTGGTGCAGATGCTGTAGCCATAGCTAAGGCATTGCATTATGAAAGAGTAAGCATCAAAGAAATTAAGGATGAGGCTAGGAAAAATAATATTAAAGTACGCTGATGGTGAAAAATGTTTCTATAATTGATTACGGTATGAGCAATTTACTCAGCATCCAAAGAGCTTTTGAGCATGTTGGTGCTGTTGTAAATATCGTAACTACTGAGAAAGAAATCTTAAATGCTGATTATTTAGTGTTACCAGGAGTTGGCGCATTCCCAGATGGAATGAACGAATTAAATTCAAGACATTTAGTTGCAGCCATTAAAGAGTTTTCTCAAAAAGAAAGACCTCTTTTGGGTGTTTGTCTTGGAATGCAAATGTTGCTTTCAAGGGGATTTGAGCACAAAGAAACAGCGGGACTTGGTATAATCGAAGGTGATGTTTTGCCATTGCCAAAAGATATGCCTAATTTTAAAATTCCAAATATAAATTGGCATGAAATAACTGAACCAAACCAAGGTAGATGGAATAACAGTATTTTGCAAAACACAAAGAATGATACTTTTTTTTATTTTGTACACTCATATTTCGCAAAGCCAAAAGATTCATATGATGTGC
>CANMNM010000195.1 GCA_947499275.1 Actinomycetota bacterium
GCTCGGTTGCAGGCCGCAAACCAGGCAAAGATTGACGGTGCCACGACCAGTAGTGCCACGCGTGCTAAGGCAGCGTCAGTTCAAGAGGTCCGCGCGATGGTGACTACTTGCGTGTCGAATGCAACGGGTGCTTCACGTGTTTTGGTTTCGGGTCAGTGTCAAAAGCGTAGTGAAACCCAACGAGTGTGGGAGTCATTAGATCCGCCACAGAAACCTCTGATTAACGATGGCACCCCGGATATTCCGCAGATCGAAGGGGTTACTGTTGTTGGGCCCACTTCGCGAACGGTTACGTTCAAACCTCCGGTGATGGTGGGAAGTTCACCGATTAGGTCAATTACTGTTATCGCGATTCCTGGTGGCCAATGGGTCACGATCAGCGGGGGTGCTGGCGGTACAGCTTTGTTTACGGGCTTATCACCGGATATCACGTACACGTTCCTTGCTGTCGCGGTAAATGATTCTGGTGCTGGGCCTCGGGTCCCGTCGCAACGCGTCGGATCACGACCAGAGACAAGTGTCACGCCGGATCCAACCCCCGCACCTTCACCGAGTCCAAGTCTTACCACGGGTACTGGTGACTCCACGCCGGTGACTCGTGTTGTGGCACCGGGCGCGCCAACGATTGGGACAGCCACTGCTAGTAGCGGTCAAGCTTCGGTGGCATTCACTGCACCAGCTTCCACGGGGGGTGCGAGCATTACTTCGTACACGGTGACATCGAGTCCCGGTGGGTTTACTGCTTCGGGTGCAACCAGTCCGATCGTGGTGACGGGTTTAACCAATGGCACCGCCTACACCTTCACTGTCACTGCTACTAATAGCGCCGGCACGGGCAGCGCATCTGCATCGACAAGTTCCACCACGCCTTTAAGTGCACAGACGATCACGTTCGCGGATCCGGGGGTGAAAAGTTTTGGCGCGACACCGACATTGACCGCGACTTCTGATTCGAGCCTGACGGTCGGCTTCACATCGTCTACTTCGGGTGTTTGCACAATTACAACAGGTGGGCTACTAGCTTTCGTCACGGTCGGGACGTGCACCATTAATGCCGATCAAGTTGGTGACGGTTCATTTGGTGCCGCTACTCGAGTTAGCAGGTCCTTCACGGTTTCGGCCGTGGCACCTGGCGTTCCGACGAGTGTGGTGGCGACGACAGGTATCGCCCAAGCGTCGGTTGCGTTCACTATGCCAGTGTCTACCGGTGGCGCATCGGTCACCTCGTACACGGTGACATCGAGCCCAGGTGGGTTTACTGGTTCGGGTTCATCTAGTCCGATTGTGGTGACGGGTCTTGCGAATGGTACGGCGTACACCTTCACTGTCACTGCTACTAATAGCGCCGGCACGGGCAGCGCATCTGCATCGTCTGGGTCTACAACTCCTATGGGTTCGCAGTTGATCTCGTTTGCAAACCCGGGAACAAAAAGCTTTGGTACGACACCAACACTTACGGCAACGTCGAGTTCAGCTTTAACGGTCGCTTTCACATCATCTACTTCGGGTGTGTGCACGATCACTAGCGGTGGTCTTCTGACATTCGTTGCTGTGGGCACCTGCACGATCAACTCTGACCAAGTGGGTAATTCGAGTACCTCGGCCGCCCCGCAGGTAGTTCAATCGTTCACGGTCGCAGCGGTTGCACCTGGTGCGCCAACGAGTGCGGTGGCGACTGCTAGTAGTGGTCAAACCTCAGTGGCGTTCACCGCTCCGGCTTCGACGGGGGGAACGAGCATCACCTCCTACACCGTCACTTCGAGTCCGGGTAGTTTCACTGCAAGTGGTTCGTCTAGCCCGATTGTGGTAACTGGCCTAACGAACGGCACCGCCTATACGTTCACCGTTACCGCTACCAATAGCGCTGGCACGGGCACTGCATCGGGGGCTTCGGCATCCGCCACGTGGGTGGTCTACTCCCTGGGAGAGGTCGGCCCCGGAGGCGGACTCGTCTTCTTGATCTCCGGTGGCAGGACGTACGAGATGGCACCGAATACCTGGTCGGGCGTAGCCAGCGATCGTCCCACGAAGATGTGGTGCGCGACGTTGGGTGGAACGGCCGCCCCGGGATCAGAAGGGACGGCAGTGGGTACCGGTGCCGCGAACACTGTTGCCATCGAGGCGGTATGTGCCTCTGGCGCGGGCTATTCAGCGGGAGCGTATGTCTATGGTGGAAAAAATGACTGGTATCTGCCGTCTTCCGACGAACTCAATGCAATGTATTTGTACAAGCCTTCCATTCCTGTGGGCGCATATACCTTCCAAAGTGGATGGGACATTCGTTATTGGGCATCTACGAGCGCATCTGGCTCTTGGGCGAGTTGTCAGTACTTTGGCGACTCCACCCCCGGGAGCAGAACAGCCTGCCTTATGGGGCAGTCGCACCATGTTCGTCCAATTCGGTCTTGGTAGCGGTTGCGCGCTCTGTCGCGGTCTCTCGGGGGAATGGGATGCCATGTGGGCGGCGAGGGAAAATCCTCCGGGGCTCATCAGCTCCGGCCTGGGATATGTGGGCTCCGAAGAATTAACCGCGAATCAGGTCTATGAGTTGGCCAGCTCGTCTGGGGCTGGATGACCAATATCAAGATTGGTCTTAACTAGAACATATTCGGGAGAGCGATTCGCACTTTCTGGTAGCCAGCTTTTAGCGGCTTGTCCTTGAGGTGATGTGTGCGCTTGGTGTGCACTTTTCACTTGGTGCATGCGACGAGTGGCATACATTGTTTAAGGTGATGCATCGCGAGGAAGTGACGCTCGGTGGAAATACGAGTGTCGAGGTCGTTCCTTCCCGCCTAACTCAGCCGTTTCCGCGGTTCGCAGTTGTCCTAATGGCAATCACGATGATCACTGGGATGTTGATGTGGGCGGGGCCTCAGGTGGCGAGTGCGAGAGATGCCAATCAATTGTCAACGTGTTTGAACCTGGCGACGGGTGTTAGTCGGGTGCTCGTGCGGGGTGCGTGCGATTCGGTGTTAGAGATGACCCAAGTGTGGGATCAGGTTGCAGCGGATGAGCCCGTGGGGAAGTCGTTTTCAGCACGGACGTTGGCACTTGCGGTGCTTCTTAATACCGGTGGTGATGTTAGTAAGTTCACGAAAAAGGATTGGACGAGCTTAGCTCGGTTGCAGGCCGCAAACCAGGCAAAGATTGACGGTGCCACGACCAGTAGTGCCACGCGTGCTAAGGCAGCGTCAGTTCAAGAGGTCCGCGCGATGGTGACTACTTGCGTGTCGAATGCAACGG
>CANMNM010000196.1 GCA_947499275.1 Actinomycetota bacterium
CCGCTCGCTTAACCAGGTGAGGTTTGGCCAAACCCTGTCCCACAAGTCGAACTGGGCCAACACGCACTCGGTCAGTACCGCGAATTCCATCGCTGTAGTCATTTGCGAAATTCACTCCGGCTTGCAATGCAAGTGCAACTACAAGAGCTAAAAGAGCTCGAACGATGTTGAGCGAATCAAAATGCTGTGCAATTCCGGTTCCGACCAAAACGGGTGCAAGTGCAGCGGGAAAGGTTCGCGGTCTCACACCTTGAATCCATTCACCTGTCGTGGCCATGGGTTAACCGTAGAGGTTGGTGATTGTCAACTGATCGAGTTTGCCATTAGGCAGAGTTGGTAGATGGGACACGATACGAAAAGTTGGGATCGCGATGGATCCCAGCTGTAAAGCGATTTGGGCACGAATCTCAGCAGAAATGCCGTCAAAGTCAGTTGATTCCGTGACTACCGGGACTACCAGAGCGGTCAGATTGGGAAGCACAAAGCAACTTTGTATAGCGGAATAATCTTCGATGATTTTGCAAATCGCCATTCGAGAGACGTTCACACCGTTGATCAGCACAATGTCGTCGAGCCTGCCAAGGATCTCCAATTTGCCAAGTGAATCCACCCTCGCGTAATCATCAGTGGTAAATGAGCCGCTGAATGGCATGAATGCCGTTGTCTCGGTTGGTCGGTAACCCAAGGCAATGCTCGGTCCTTGTAGGGTGATTCGAGAGTTATCGGAATCGAGAACGTAGTGAGTATCAGGCCCAGCTACTCCGCTGAAAAAACACCCGCCGGCACTTTCGGTCATGCCATACGTGTACGTGATGTTGAGGCCGAGGTCTTGGGCTTGAAGGAAATCGTTGGTGGGAGTGGGACCTCCACCAATCAAAATGCCCGCGCACTGGCTCAATGCGTGAGCGCCTCGCTGTGAGTTCAGCAACCTTCTCAACTGGGTAGGAACAAGTGAAACAAAGATTGGTTCTTCTGTAATTCGCGCTACTACATCGGCGAATTCGTCAGGATCAAAAATTGAGCCACCGGCAACACTTTCTAGGGCGACCGGCACGGTTCCTGCCGCAATCGAGCGGGAAAGAACATTAATTCCAGCGATTGAAGTTACGGGCAATGCGCAAATCCAGCGAGGGGGTGCATCAAGAGTGACTCCGATCACCGCGCCTGAGTTTATAAAATCATTCATTGCGCCCAGTTGGGCTGCGCTGAGCTCGACTCCGCGGGGATTCCCTGTGGATCCAGAAGTTGTCACAATGGCAACCGTTTGCTCTTGGCAGGGGGCATTCGGGTTGATGGCTGCGCGGGTAGCCCTGATTTGGTGTTGAGAGTAGTGGCGGCTCTGTTGGGGAATTGGCGCAAAGACGCGATTGCTACTGGGCGCGGAGGTGAGGGCTGAGGTGAGAGCATTAAATGCCCGAGTTACACCCGAGCTGCCTGGAGCAATCTCGGTGAGCTCAATTTCACGATTATTTGAGTCGGCCACGATGCGAGAGTAGAACGTGCCGGTAATCTCGGTGCATGGACACTCGTAAACGATATGAATTGCCGCCGGTTGCCCCATCAGATTCGCCGGTCTGGACAGATCCATCCCACTCTTCCAGCACACCCGCCTGTGAATGGGAATCCATTGGGACCTTCACCGATATCACCTACGGTGTTGGCACCGGCGCTTACCAGGGCATCGCAAAAATTACGATTTGTCGTCCCGAGAAGCGGAATGCCTTCAGGCCTCAGACCCTGTTTGAGTTAAGTGATGCATTTAACGCCGCACGCGACGATGATCGTATCGGCGTCATTATTTTGACCGGCCAAGGTGATCTTGCATTTTGCTCCGGCGGGGATCAAGTTATTCGTGGCAATGACGGATACATCGGCAGCGACGAGGTTGCTCAAAAAGGAATTGGGCGTTTGAACGTTCTGGATCTGCAGGTGCAGATTCGGCGTTTACCAAAGCCAGTAATTGCGATGGTGGCTGGGTTTTCAATCGGCGGCGGCAATGTCTTAAACGTGGTGTGCGATCTCACGGTTGCCGCTGACAATGCACGCTTTGGTCAAACAGGCCCGCAGGTCGGATCATTTGATGGGGGATACGGCTCAGGGTTGCTCGCAAGAATTGTCGGACAGAAGCGATCGCGTGAAGTTTGGTACACGTGCAATCAATATGGTGCTGAGCAAGCTTATGACTGGGGTTTAGTTAATGAAGTCGTTCCCATTGAAGACCTAGAAATTGCAACCTGCGATCTCGCAGCCAAGATTCTGACCATGTCACCACTGGCACTGCGCATGCTTAAAGCATCACACAATGCAGTCGACGACGGCCTTGCCGGCATTCAACAATTAGCGGGGGACTCGACGATGCTGTTCTACATGACAGAGGAAGCCCAAGAGGGCCGTGACGCCTTCAAGGAAAAACGCCAACCTAACTTCGGTCGCTTCCCTAAACGGCCATAAAAGCAGTGGCTTCTGCTCTCCCCAAGCTAGATTTCTTTTCGCTGACTCTGCGGGAGAAATTTCGGGGCCTAACGACACGTGAGGGAGTTGTGTTCCAAGGGCCCGCTGGCTGGGGTGAATTCAGCCCATTTCCTAACTACACACCTCATCAAGATTCCCGATGGCTCCGGGCTGCTTTGGAATCAGCTTTTGTTCCTTTTGATTATCCGAAAAATGCGACTATCGGTGTTAACGCAATCATTGGTGACAATGAGGACCCCTACCGGGCAAGCCTTCGAGCACTAGAGCAATTCGGCTGTAACACCATCAAGATAAAAGTCGGGCTTGATCTAGCTAATGATGTGAAACGAGTCGACGCCGTTGTTCAAGCTTTTCGTGAGGCAGAGAAGCTGAGTGATTTGCGAATTCGACTTGACGCGAATGGACGCTGGAGTGTTTCGCAAGCTCGAGAGACTTTGTCCGAATTGGACAGTGCGCCAATCGAATACGTTGAACAACCGTGTCAATCGATCGATGAATTACGGGAGCTTCATCGAAAAATAACTGTTCCTATTGCTCTTGATGAAAGTATTCGCGTTGATGGTCAATACCAAATAAGTGAATTTGCTGATCTGGCAATAATTAAAGTTTCTCCGCTCGGTGGAATTAATGTAATTGAAGAGTTGATTGCAAAGTTGGATGTGCCAGTTCGAATAAGTGGTGCCCTTGAATCCGGGGTCGGTCTCAGTGCTTCACTATTAGCAGCGCACACATTTGCTCCCACCGAAGTCGCCGGGCT
>CANMNM010000197.1 GCA_947499275.1 Actinomycetota bacterium
TTCCCATTGACGGATATCTACGCAAACCTGTTCGTCGAACGCGATAGCCAAAAAGCAATTGTGATTGGCAAGGGTGGATCAAGGCTCAAGCGAGTGGGTACCGAGTCCCGGCTTGAAATTGAAAAATTCCTGGGCACCGCCGTATTCTTGGATCTGCGGGTAAAAGTCGCCAAAGACTGGCAGCGAGATCCAAAGCAGTTACGTCGGCTCGGATTTTGATTCTGGTTCTAGTTCTGACTCATTGCGATCAAGAATAATGTCAACGGGTGTTCTCATCCGCCGCGTGAGCGTTCGTCTTTGAACCTCGGGGTGCAGTTCATAACGTTGTCCGTAAGCCTCAACGACGGCGGTCACGATCGCCACCAATGGGATTCCAATTATCGCTCCGATGGGACCAAAGAGGGCAGCGCCCACGAAAACTGAACCAAGGGCAACACCGGAATTAATATCCATTGTCGCGGTCGAGATTCTCGGGGTAAAAATATAGTTTTCAATTTGTTGGTAAACCGTGGCAAAAATGGCGATCCACAAGATGTCTATCGGTTGCTCAAACGCCGCAAATAGCGCGGGGAGTGCAACGCCGATATATGTGCCGATCGTGGGAATGAATTGGCTTACTAATCCCGCAAATATTCCCATGGGTAGCCAATACGGGATGTCGATCAAATAGAAGAATGCGATATGAGCCGCTGCTGAAAGTGAAGCGAGCGCCAGCTTGGAGATCAGGAATCCACCGGCTTTTTGAACTGATATATCCCACACATTGATAAAAACCAATTGTCGACTGTGGGGCAGCCAACCGGCAATGAATCGCTTAATTCTTGGGCTATCTGCTGCGAAGTAAAAACTAAACACCAGCACGGTCAGCAGGCTGAATACAACACCAAGAACACTAAACACAACCCCGAAGATCCCACCGGCGAGTGACGAAGCGATTGTGGTGATCTGTTCGGTCGTAAGGTTGAGGTTCGAGGTGATTTCAACGGGGTCGATATTGGCTTCAAAAGTGGAATTGAGCCATCGGACCAGGTCCAAAATCAAAGCTGGCATCGCGGCAATGAGTTCAGCGATCTGGGTGGCGAGTGCTCCTCCGAATAATGCAATGAATGCGCCAATCAAGGCGATTCCGGTGACGGCCACAATTGTGGTTGCCAGACCTCTTCGCATACCGCGTTCGGCGAGTCCGGTAACGATCGGATCAATGGATATTGCCAGTAGCCAGGCGAGCAACAGGTTGAATAGGAATCCAGCGAGCAGTGCGAATGACCACGACACTACCTGAAATATCAGAACACCGATCAGAACCAGGAGAATCGATTTCCGTAAGAATTTCGGTTCAAAGGCAATAAATGAAATATTGCGCTTTGGCTCTTCAGACATGCCACTCCTGACTGGAAATATGACGCGGATATCCGGTGCATAGCCGCCTACAATGTAGTGTGCCAGTTTATCGTGATGAAGCAGTCGTCCTTCGCGCTCAAAAACTAGGCGAGTCTGACCGAATCGTCACTCTGTTGACCCGTAGCCATGGGCGAGTTCGAGCGGTAGCCCGTGGGGTGCGAAAAACCTCTAGCCGAATTGGCGGCCGATTAGAACCTTTTGCCCACGTTGACATTCTGTTGCATACGGGAAAGTCCCTGGAGAGCGTTACCCAGGTTGAAAGCATTGCTGCAATGGGTGGCCAACTTTCATCAGATTACGTTGCATGGACTTCGGGTACGGCAATGCTTGAAACTGCCGAAAGACTCACACCACAAGAAGGCGAACCGGCAGTCCCACAATTTGCGTTGCTCGTCTCTGGACTCCGGTCACTTACCGCCAGGGAGCATGACCCACGGCTCATATTGGACAGTTATCTTCTGCGATCACTTGCCGTAGCTGGTTGGTCCCCCTCATTTCATGACTGTGCCCAGTGCGGGAGTGAGGGACCGCATCGGGCATTTGCAATTGCCGCCGGTGGGATTGTCTGTGATGTGTGTCGACCACCCGGCTCCGCTGCGCCCAAGCCAGAAACTATCGAGTTATTGGGGGCATTGTTATCCGGTGAATGGGATCGGGTGGACTCCAGTGAAGCGCGCTCACGCACGGAAGCAAGTGGGTTGATTGCCGCTTTCCTGCAGTGGCACCTTGATCGTGGACTGAAATCACTCCCATTGGTTGACCGTAAGACCGCGAGATCTGCAAACGTGGGAGGAGTGGCGTGAGGAAATCTTTCACACCGCCACCGGCCCACGTCAGTGGAGCGAAGCCGCCAAAATTTCCGAAGAATGCGATTCCCGCACATATTGCAATCGTCATGGATGGCAACGGACGTTGGGCCCAAGAGCGTGGGTTGCCGCGAACGGCCGGACACGAAGCTGGTGAGGCAAGTCTTCTTGATTGTGTCCATGGTGCACTTGAACTGGGAGTGGGTTGGCTCTCCGCATACGCATTTTCTACTGAGAATTGGCGTAGGTCACCAGAGGAAGTGCGCTTCCTCATGGGATTCAATCGAGATGTCATCCGTCGGCGACGTGATGAACTAAATGACCTCGGCGTGCGGATTCGTTGGGCGGGCCGTCGACCCAAACTGTGGCGAAGCGTGATCAAAGAACTCGAGGAAGCTGAGGCGTTAACCGCCAAAAACAACAAGTTAACCCTCACCATGTGTGTCAACTACGGCGGCAGAGCTGAGATCGCCGACGCTGTTCAGGAAATTGCCGCAAAGGTTGCAGCGGGAAAAATTGATCCAGGAAAAATCACCGAGCGTATGATTGCAGCGCATCTGGATGAAAGCGACATGCCTGACGTAGATTTATTTGTGCGCAGTTCTGGTGAGCAGCGAATGAGTAATTTTCTCATCTGGCAGTCGGCCTATGCCGAATTTGTTTTCCTCGAGACGCTTTGGCCGGACTTTGACCGTAGGCAATTGTGGGAAGCATGTGAGATCTACGCCTCCCGGAATCGGCGTTATGGCGGGGCCACCTAACTGCAGTTGGGGCAAAGCCCAAAGATTTCAAATGTATGACTTACTTCAGTGAATCCGTGGGTTGTTGAGACGGATTCAGCCCAACGCTCTACCGCTGGTCCTTCTACTTCAACGGTGAACCCGCATTTGCGGCACACTAAATGATGATGATGCGCTTCACTGCAGAGTCGGTAAACCGATTCGCCATCTTCGCGCACGATAACGTCTACGTCTCCCGCTGCGCTGAGTGATTGCAAAGTGCGGTACACCGTGGCAAGACCA
>CANMNM010000198.1 GCA_947499275.1 Actinomycetota bacterium
TTCTGCAGTAACACTCCACACCTGATCAGCAAGTGGTTGAAACTTCGGTGAGAACAGTGATTGGATGTAACGGCGGAATCTTGGTGCATCTGCCGAGAGGTAAAAAGTAAATAGACCAATGGTGAAAAGACCAAAAAAACCTATAGCAAGTGAACCGAGTAACCCAAGTACACCCCGTAGTACCGCTGAGGCGTACTCGGCTGATTTTTCTGGGGTGAGATTCAGTTGCTCCCAGAGATCAACAATTTCATAACTTGAATTTGTGCGCTGGTTAAACCAATCGAGTGCGCTATCAAGGATTGCAGGCAGGCTTTCGATTAGCTCGGCAATCTGATTGATGAGCAGGTTTCCGAAAACGGCACTGAAGACAACAAAGAAAACGATGATGGAAAGCATCACTGTCGCGGTGGCGAAACCACGTTTCATGTATCGCGTGAGCCGAGCGACCGCAGGTTCCATTGCAATTGATGCAAACCAAGCCATCAGGATAATGAAAATTACGCCTCCACCATCCTCCAGCAGGAACTGGAGGAGAAGTGCAATAGCCACGACTGAAAGAACAATGAAACTGGTTCGCCAGACATTCCTTGAATCAAAAACAATTGTTCTCTGGTCGTCCATGGAGACAGGGTAGCCCCCCTGCGTCCACTGGCCCCGATCGCGCAAGGGAACTTGTCTAAATCGCCGCACGTGCTTAGAGTGTGCGTGTGCGTCATTTCGTTGCGGTGGTATTTGCGCTCATGTTGCTTGGGAGTTTCCCCACTTCATCGAGTACAGCCCAGGTGCCTGTGGAGAGCCTCGCGTCCACTGATGTCCGAGGTCAGGAAGCCAAGAAGCACCGTAAGGGAAAAGTTTGCCCGACGAAAAACTTTTGGTTAGGCGCCGGTTGGGGCGCTGATCGGGGCAAGCGATCGCACAAGGGAATGGACATGGGGGGTAAACGCGGTACCCCGATATTTGCCGTTGAAGCTGGCCGGATCGACCGAACCAAGCGCCAATCAAATGGTGCATTGCAGATTGTGATGCGAGGGAAAAGTGGGTCCAAGTATTACTACGGGCACATGGACAAGGTCCTGATCAAAGGTGGACAGAAAGTAAAAAAGGGTCAAGTCATTGGAAAAATGGGTGACTCTGGGTCTCGCGGCGCGGTGCATCTGCATTTTGAGTACTGGAAGAGCGGCCGGGAATCCGCGGCCATAAATCCCATCAAATTCCTCAAGCGGGTCTGCAAAAGCATCTAGCAGTGGGTGACTAACTCACGACGTAGGTAATAAATAGAACTACTGCCGTTATGAGTAACAAAATACCCGAGCCCGTGAGAATCAGTCGATAGGTTCGGGCATTCATTCGGTGACGACTCGCTGCAAGTGTGACCACGATTGCAACTTTGGCACCAACCAGGGCTAAGTAAAAGGCAAAAAGAAAGATGACGGCTTGAACGGGACTTTCGCGCCAAAATGCAATCAACATTGTTGATCCAGCAGTAATCCAAAAAATCCAAGGTGCAGGATTAAGAAAAATCACTAATGCTCCTTGAACTACGACAGGAAATCTCTTCAGCTTTGTCGGGTTTTGGCTTCCCATGTCGAGTTCGGTATTGCTCATTTTGTGCGCGGACCAAAGAATTTCAATTCCATAGACGGCAATAACCACTGCTCCCACAATTCCTAGAATCGTGATTACGCTGTCGGGTAATTGGGACACGAGTGTCAGCGACAGCACAATAATGACCGAGTCGGAGATCAGGGGAGCTACTGCAATTCGCAGGCCTGATCCAAGTCCACTTCGAAGTGTGGTTGAGATCGCCAGTCCGGTGAGTGGACCGGGAGCTACACCCGAACCCAGGCCAATGCTCAGACCAGTAAAAAGTGCGGTCAACATGCGCTTGTGGTCCCCGTCATTGGACCAGTATGCCGAACAGAAACTAAATCCAGGTGGGCATCCACATGCGAAGCCTCCATTGATCATAAGGGATGACTTCTCCGGTCCAGATCGGATAAAACCACCACGTGGCCGCAACGACAGCGATGAGGTACAGCGCAATCAGCGCGATCATCCAATGTTGTTGTCGAACAGAACCTTTTCGACTGCTTTGCAGAAGTTTCATTATTGTCATCGCAATCGCCATGACGACAAATGGAACGTAGATCACCGTATAGAAGGTGAAGATTGTGCGGTTGAGGTACAGCAACCACGGCAACCAGCCGGCAACTATTCCGGCAAGTAGCGCACCGGAACGCCAATCACGAGTAGTAACCCAATTCCACAATTGATATGGAATTGCGAGTAACGCCGCCCACCAAATGATTGGGTTGCCGAGCGCTAGTACTTCCTGGGCACAGTGATCGGTGGGACAACCCAAGCTTCCATCTTTAATGCCTTCATAGTAAAAACTGGTTGGGCGCGTCATGAACGGCCATGAAAGCGGGTTACTTTGATAATTGTGCTCGCTATCAAGGTTGACGTGAAAGTTCCACGCTTGGCGGTGGTAGTCAAGGAGTGACCTCAGAGCATTGGGAATTATCGAAGGGTCTTTGTCATCGGCCCAATTCCTTCCCCAACCCCCCGGAGATAGGAACCAACCACTCCACGAGATCACATAGATGAAGACGACGGTGGCGAGTGAAGTGAGCACAACAATGGGTGCGCTCTTAGCGAGCGTCGCTAGCCACGGACGACGGACGCCCACCGTACGACGAGTTGAGACATCCCAGAACAGAGACATCAACATGAAGATCGCGATAAACCACAGGGCCGACCACTTAACACTGACGGCCAATGCGAGAAAGGTGATCGCAGCAAAGCGCCAAGGACGAATCCCTAACCCGGGGCCAAATCCTTGGGCAAGGCGCTCCCACTCTGATTCTGATTTCCCGCCGAGCACAGCCAGCCGCCGCCGGGTGTGATCACGGTCAAGAACTAATGCACCAAAACCGGCAAGAACGAAAGTGCTGAGCACCATGTCAAGGAGTCCGGTACGACTCATGACAATGTGGATACCGTCAAGTGCCAGGAGCAAGCCGGCAATTGCGCCGATGAGATCTGATCTCGTCATGCGGCGAACAATGCGGGCGATCATGAGCACTGAAAGGGTTCCTAAAACAGCGACTGCGAATCGCCAACCAAATGGTGAAACCCCAAAGAGGTACTCACCCGTTGCAATTACCCATTTGCCGGTTGGTGGGTGAACAACAAATGAGCCTTGGTCAG
>CANMNM010000199.1 GCA_947499275.1 Actinomycetota bacterium
CGCCGACGTGGACGTGGACTTGCCAACCCCCGGGGGGCCGGTAATACCCACAATATGCGCACTGGGTGTGGGCATAGATGCGAGCAATTCCGTGGAGCCTGGGGCAGAATTTTCAACCAGCGTAATTTGTTGGGCCAACTCACGAATCTGCTCGCCCGTCACTTCACCTGATCTCATGCCACAAGGTTATTGGCAGGGCTTTGCCTCATGTCAGGGGACACGAATGAGTAAAGCGTCTCCTTGACCTCCGCCGCCACACAGGCCGGCTGCGCCTATTCCGCCCCCGCGTCGGCGCAATTCATGGGCGAGGTGAAGAACCACGCGAGCACCGGATGCACCCACCGGGTGCCCAAGAGCAATCGCGCCACCGTTGACATTGACGTGCTCGATGTCTGCACGTGCACCTTCAGCGGTCAGAATTCGCGAAGAAATAATGGACACCGCGGCAAATGCCTCATTTATTTCGAAGAGATCAATCTCCGCCAGGCTAAGGCCTGCTCGTTGTGCCGCGGCCAAAATCGCGCGCGCTGGCTGTTCGTGCAAACTGGAGTCCGGCCCTGCAACATTGCCATGCGCTCCAATTTCGGCCAACCAAGTGAGACCGAGTTCAACGGCTTTGCTCTTACTCATGACAACAACAGCGGCAGCACCATCAGAAATTTGTGAGGCATTTCCAGCAGTCACAGTGCCATCTTTGCTAAATGCCGGGCGAAGCCCCGAAAGGCTTTGCGCGGTGGTCTCTTCTCGAACTCCTTCATCAACCGAGACGACGATGGGATCGCCCTTACGAGCAGGTATGTGAACCGGGACTATCTCGCTTGCGAAAAGTTCTCGTGCCGCCGCCGCACGTTGATGCGATCTCGCGGCAACTTCATCCTGTTCCTCGCGAGTAAGGTCATAGCGTTGGTTATACCGTTCAGTTCCCGCACCCATAGCTTCTTTATCAAATGAGCACGTGAGCCCGTCTAATGCCATGGAGTCCACCATTGTCCAGTCGCCGAACTTAACTCCCTCTCGCGAGCCAATGAGCAGATGCGGTGCTTGAGTCATGGATTCCATGCCTCCGGCAACAATGCATTGGGCTTCACCCGCTCGGATCAGTTGATCGGCTAGGGCAATCGCGTCGAGACCTGAAAGGCACATTTTATTGATGGTCAATGCAGGAACATTCATACTTATTCCGCCCAACACCGCAGCCTGCCGCGCTGCGTTTTGTCCAGCACCAGCCTGCAAAACCTGTCCCATGATTACGTAGTCAACTTCGGACGCGGCGACTCCAGCGCGATCAAGTGCCCCAGCGATTGCGACGCCACCCAGTTGCGAGCTCGACAAGGACTTGAGGGCACCTAGCAGCCTTCCTACCGGCGTGCGCGCCCCTTCGATGATGACGCTGGGTTCAAAATCGCCACTTGTAATTCTGGGTTGCGTCATGCTGACTCCTTGACTTAATCACTCGTGGGCTCTTTTGCCCGCTGTACCTAACAAATGTACATTAGCGGCATGCCTAATGAAACTGGAACTGACTTGAACAACTTGATACTTGGGATTGATCACATCGGCATCGCCGTCCCTGATCTTGATACCGGGAAGGCGCTCTTCGAAGGAATTCTTGGCCTTCATGAGCATCACGCTGAGGTGAATGAGAGCCAAGGGGTCAGCGAGTCCATGATCGCTTTTCCTGACCAGGGAGCACAAATCCAACTTCTGGCTCCGCTGAGCCCCGACACCACGATTGGGAAGTTCCTCGCGAATAAAGGACCTGGCATTCAACAACTCGCGCTCCGGGTCAGTGACGTCGAGTTAGTGGCTTCACACGTTCGCGCCTCAGGGATCCGCATGCTCTATGACACACCTCGGATTGGCACCGCGGGTAGCTTGGTCAATTTCGCCCACCCAGCGGATTGTGGTGGAGTTTTGATTGAGTTTGTCCAATATGCCTGAAATCGACATTTTGAGCTCACCGGGGGCCTCCATCGCAATTGGGGCTTTCGGAGCACTTATGTTGATCGCACTATTTCGGAAGACACGCAAATTATTTATTGTTGGGCTAGTGGGACTAATTCTCACAATCGGCGTGTTTATCTCGCGAACTAGCGCTTAAGTTCTTTATTTGATTTAATGCCGTAATGCAAAAAATTATCGATGCAATCGAGTCAGAGGCAGACCGCGAGACGTTTGAAGCTTTAGAGCTCCCTCTCACCTACCGTGCGGCCCTTATTCGTTCGGAAGATCAAGAGATGTTTGCCGGCATGGAGACATGGGATAAGGACCCTCGCCGCAGCATCAAGATTGACGACGTTCCCATCCCTGAGCTTGCACCTGGTGAAGCACTCATCGCCGTGATGGCATCGAGTATCAATTTCAATACGGTGTGGACGTCAATTTTCGAACCAGTATCTACATTTGGTTTTTTGAAGCGTTATGCAAAATCACACCCCGATGGTGTCCGTCATGATCTGCCCTATCACATCATGGGTTCAGATGCTGCTGGCGTAGTTTTGCGCGTAGGGCCAGGAGTGAACGCATTTGCACCAGGTGACCGGGTAGTCGCGCACTGCCTGAGCGTAGAACTGGAGAATCCTGCCGGACACAATGACTCGATGCTTGATCCTGAGCAACGAATTTGGGGTTATGAGACTAATTTTGGTGGCCTTGCCGAACTTGCAGTTGTTAAATCGAATCAATTAATGGCAAAGCCCGAGCACCTCACTTGGGAAGAAGCCGCTTGCCCGGGGCTCGTCAATTCAACCGCATACCGGCAATTGGTCTCAAAAAATGGTGCCGGTATGAAGCAGGGTGACGTCGTTCTCATCTGGGGTGCGTCCGGCGGGCTGGGCTCCTACGCAACGCAGTACGCCCTCAACGGCGGAGCCATCCCGGTCTGTGTTGTCTCCAGTCCCGAAAAAGCAGAAATAGTGCGCTCGATGGGCGCCACGTTAATCATTGACCGCAGCGCCGAAAAATACAAGTTTTGGTCAGATCCGCAGACCCAAGATCCAAAGGAATGGCAGCGTCTTGGCAAAAAGATTAGAGAACTTACCGGCGGCGAAGATCCTGACATCGTGTTTGAGCACCCTGGCCGGGAAACTTTCGGAGCAAGCGTTTACGTCGCACGCCGGGGCGGGACCATCGTCACGTGTGCTTCGACCACGGGGTTCATGCATGAATACGACAACCGTTTCCTT
>CANMNM010000200.1 GCA_947499275.1 Actinomycetota bacterium
ACAACTTGTTATCTGCATTCTCGCGAACCGCACACGTATTGAAAACAATGAGATCGGCAAGCATGCCTTCCGGCACGGGCGTGTAGCCCTCTGACTCAAGAAGCCCCGTAATGCGCTCAGAGTCGTGCACATTCATCTGACATCCATAAGTTCGCACTTGATAAGTGCGTGGCTTATCAGTCGGCGGACTCTGGATGTCAGGCATAGGACTCAACAGTAATCACGACCAGTTGGGAAGAGTTTCTCCCCTAGCCAACTGGCGTGGGTCGAGAAGTCTCACTGTCTTCCTCAACTACTTCGTCCTCGCCTGGCTCAATGTGAACCGTTGGCAAAATCCGGTCCAACCAGGCGGGCAGCCACCAGTTCCCTTTGCCAATAATCGACATAATTGACGGCACCGCAATAAGTCGGATCAGGAATGCATCAATGATGACCGCCGAACCCAAAGCGACCCCGAATAACTTGATCGTGTTGTCAGGTGTGGGAACGAATGCCAGAAAGACACTTGCCATGATGGCAGCCGCGATTGCGACCACTTTCCCGGAGCCGGCAAGCCCACGGCGCACCGCGGAAGCATTGTCTCCGGTGTGATCCCATTCCTCACGCATACGCGAGACGAGGAAAACCTGGTAGTCCATCGATAGTCCGAACAAAATGGCGAATACCATAATTGGTAGGAAGGGAAAAATCGGGCCGGTTCCGGTCACACCCAGAATCTGGCTGAACCATCCCCATTGGAATACGGCAACCGTGATACCTGTTGCAGCAGCAAAACTCAGCAAGCTCGTCAATGCTGCGGTGAGTGGAACCACCAGCGAACGGAAAAGAACCATGAGTGCCAAGAAACCCAGGGAAACAACAATTAAAAGGAAGATTGGTAGTGCATCTACCAGAACCTTCGTGAAATCAGAGGTAACGGCCAGCGCACCGCCAACGTAGAGTGAACCGCCGGTTGCTGCTTTAAATTCCGGCCCCGTAACCTCGCGCAATTGAGTCAGGAGCTCTGACGTAGCTTCATCTTGGGGTCCGGTTTCTGGAATGACAAAGACTGCGCCCACAGTTCCATCAGGGCTTAGCCCTCCGCCGAAAGCCTCTATCAAGGGAAAAGTCGCGGTTGAAGGATTTGTTGATGCAACACCCGGGGTTGCCTCAATCGCGGCAATGGCTGCCCCGTACTGCTCGAGGTCATTGGGTTGGGAAAGTTCCACGGCCACGATAAATGGTCCGCTGGTTCCAGGCCCGAAGCCTTTAGCGCTCAGGTCATAGGCAATGCGCGTTGGAGTGCCTGGTGCATTTCCTGACGCATCAGCGAAACCAAGTCTCAATGAGAAAACGGGGATTGCGAGAATTGCGACGATTCCAACAGAGATGATTGCGAACAACCACGGGCGTTTTTGTAAGAATCCCCCGTAGCGGGCCCATTGCTTGCCCTCTGCGTGGCCCTCACCCGGTTTGGTTCCCCAGGGCAGACGTAACCCAAGTGCCTTGGTGCCGAGCAAAGACAGGGTCGCGGGAAGTAACCACAGTGCGGCCGTCATCACCATGAGGACCGTGACGATCGCAGCGAGAGCAAGCCCGTTGAAGAAACCGATTCGCAGAATAAATAATCCACATAGGGCAAAGATCACTGTTGCCCCAGCGAAGAGAACAGCGCGCCCGGCTGTGTTGACGGCTTCGAGGGCAGCGCGCTTTTGATCGTGTCCGATCAAGATTGCTTGGCGGTACCGGTTCAGAACGAAGAGGGCGTAGTCAATTCCCACGCCCAAGCCGATCATTGCTGCCAGTGTCGGCGCAAACGTTGCAACGTCCATGAACAGTGCCACGACAAGGACGAGCATCTGCCCTGCTGCCAATCCGATAACAGCTACCACGATCGGAATACCGGCTGCGATGATGGAGCCGAATGCGATAAGCAAAATAACAATGGCTACCAGAATCCCGAATAACTCACTGGATGGGACCTCTTGCACCGCCCCGAGGACATCTCCGCTGGCGCCTACCGCAATGGCATCGGAATTCGCCGCTTTAACCAAATTAAGGAATGTCACTACATCGGCTGTTGGGACACCACTTCCCATGCCGCCGATGAATGTCACGGTCGAGTAAGCAACGCTTCCATCAGCACTTATCGGTGAATTGGCTGCAGCTGAGGCCGCCAACGCGGGCTTGAGTTGCTCGAGCTGCTCCGGAGTCACTTCCGACATAAACGATGCCTTGTCTTTGGCGGACGGGCAAGCACTGCCTAAGGGAGCTTCGAGATCAAATGGATTGGTTACACACTCCACACCAGACAGGGCTGCAATTTCCTCTAAGACGGGTGTGATGACCGCTGAAGTGGCCGGATCAACTGCGCTGCCTTCACTCGGTGACCAGATGATGGTGGCTGTTGCGCCCGAAGAAGATGCATCAAGTTCTGCATTACCAATAGATGCCAGCAAATCCGTAGCCGTGGTCGACTCGGTGTCCGGCAAATCGAATGAGTCCTTAAGTGACCCGCCGAATGAAACACCGATTCCAACAACGGCAATCAAAGCCACAAAGTAGGAAAGGAGTGCAATAACTGGTTTACGAACAGCCCACTGGGACAAACCCGGCATGAAAAAAACCCCTGACATAAAGATTGTGATCAATTTCCCAAAGTCTAACACCATTGGACCCACGCTCACGTTGGTGGGAACTAATTCTCTAATTCGCCGTCACTCTCGAATTGCGCTCCGACCGTTTCCTTAGCTATCTGAAAGCACGTTGCCGGTGGGTAACCCTTGCGCTGCAGAAGGGAAGCGATGCGTCGCACAGCGACCGCATGATCAACGGACATTAAACTTCGGTACTTTTTAGCTGCCAATTCATAAGCCCGCTCGCTGGAATCGGCAGCGGTTAACTGCTCTAATGCGCCCTCAATTACCTGTAAATCAATATCTTTATTGATTAATTCGCGTTTGAGAACACTGGATGCCAATCCACGGGATCGGTGACGGCTACGAACCCACTCTTGGGCAAAAGCAACATCATCGATGTAACCCATTGATGAAACTCGATCAAGCACCTTCTCAATCAGAGTTGGCTCAAAAGCTTTGGCCATTAGATACTTGGATAATTCACCACGCGAACGAGGAGCCGCATTCAGCCGCCGCATAACGACCGACATGATTTCCGACTCCCCGCTTTGCGTGCTCAACTC
>CANMNM010000201.1 GCA_947499275.1 Actinomycetota bacterium
GCCCGTTGTCATGCCCGGAGTTCTTGCGATTCGCTCAATTCGCGAACGCTTCAATATAGCGTTTCTCATTTCACTTCTTATCGCGCTCTTCGCAATCTCCGCGGTGATGGATTCAGGGAACGAAACTTCCGCGTATTTCAACACGATTGCCCGCGCCTATCAACTTATCGCCGGCGCCACTCTCGCTGCAATCATGCTGAAATGGCACCAACTGGGCAAACCAACCAACGCGTTGACTCGCCGAGCACCAATGATTGGCGCCGTTTCACTTATTCTGCTTCTCCTTGTGAGTACGTCGCTGACCAGCCTTGGCCCGTGGCAAGTGGGTGTTGTCGGTGTGGTCGCAACGGTAGGAATCTTGTGGGGAATCAGCACCGCGGAAAACTCCCGTGTATTTGCCCCACTGACAACCCGGAGTGCGCACAGTTTGGGCAACTGGTCGTACTCGATTTATCTTTGGCATTGGCCAGTGATTGTTCTCGGCGGGCTGATCGGAGTCATTCCGGAGTTCTGGGGATACCGGGTGCCTTTGGTACTTGTTCTGACGATCGGTCTTGCAGCGGCGACCTACCACTTTCTGGAGAAACCTGTCCTCAACATCTCAGTAACGACAGCACGTGCCCGCAAGGCAGCCGTTGGCATAGGCCTTGTCGCGACAATTGGTGCCGCGCTGTTATCTCTCGTGATCCTGCGAGTTCCCGATGCCTCGGCCACGCTCATCAATACCGCGACCCAAGGTCAGCAGGAAACAGATGGACCCCGTGCTGATGTCGTCGTTGAATCAACCGGCGGGGGTAAAACCGTTCTCGTAGTTGGCGATTCACATGCAAACTTTTGGCGACAAGGATTCACGGCCTATGCCCAGGAAAAGGGCTTCACGGTGGTCTTCGTCACCAAATTAAGTTGTCCATGGATGGATATCCCCGCGCTCACACCACAATCGACAGACACACTATTCAATTGTCAGGAACGCCTCTGGGAACCAGCGATCTCAGCCGCCAAGGAATTCAGCCCCGCAGTAACCGTGCTTGCTTCACGCTCCGTACTCAGCCGTAAATTACTCGTGAACGGGGAAATCATCTCAGCCGATCAGCCTGGATGGGCTGATGTCATTGCTGCGGGAACACAGAAAGCACTTACTCAAATCGCACCATACACAAACAAAATAGTCATTATTGAACCCCTTCCTGAGACCGCAACCTCAATGTTGGACTGCCTTTCAACCGGGGCCGAGCCCGCATCCTGTGATCAAGAAGTAGATGTGAAGACGGGAACACTCACCTTCGAGGAGATTACTCGCGCTATCGTGACCGAAAACCCCAACGTTGTCTCGGTTTCACTCGACGAGCTGATCTGTCCTGACAATATGTGTCCGGCAGAAGCGAATGGCGTCGCCACCCATCGTGACAATCAACATCTCACCTGGGACTACGCCGAAGTAATCATGCCCCAGGTTGACGCATTATTTGCCGGCCAGGGCGCACCTTTGAGCTAGGACAGGGGTGATTTGGAGAAATGCCATACTGTCTCTAATGAAGCTCTACAGAAATGCGGCAAATGCCAATACACACCATTGATTCAGCTGATGATCCGCGACTATTGGCATACCGAGATCTCACCGATGTTGCATTGCGCAAGAAGTCAGAACCAGAAAGCGGCGTGTACATTGCCGAGAGCGCCAAAATAATTGAGCGAGCGGTCTCTTGCGGTCACACCCCCGTTTCGATCCTCATGGCGGAGAACTGGCTGGCGAAAATGCGACTTCTGCTCCCCAGCATCTCCGACAATGACTTCGGAGATATTGATGTCTTCATCGGTCCCCATGACGTGCTCGAGGAACTCACCGGATTCCACGTTCACCGCGGAGCACTTGCTGAAATGGTACGGCCCACTATGGCCAGCCTTGATTCTGTTCTCGCTGGAGCACAACGTGTCGTTGTACTGGAAGATATTGTTGATCACACCAATGTTGGAGCAATTTTTCGTGCGGCTGCCGGACTCGGCATAGATGCAGTTTTGGTCACACCTGAATGCGCCGACCCGCTCTACCGTCGCAGTATTCGAGTCTCGATGGGCTCTGTATTCACGTTGCCGTGGACTCGAATCCCCAACTGGCCTTCATCGATCAATGAACTCAAGGAACAAGGCTTCCACACTGTTGCGGTTTCACCACAAAATATTGGTGGGAAAGAATCCCAAGACCTCAGGCAATTCACCGGCACTTCGCATGACCGAATTGCATTGATTCTGGGCACTGAAGGTGAGGGACTCACAGCGGCATCTTTGGACAATTGTGATCAAAGCGTGCACATACCCATGTCCAATGACGTGAGTTCCCTGAACGTAGCCTCAGCTGCGGCTGTTGTCTTCTGGGCGCTGCAAGGAGCCGGTTAACCGAGTTACGCGGCTATTTTTGACGCAAATACTTTGCGTAGGTGAAAGAGTCCTCGGTCCACCAATTCGCTAGTTCCCATTCGGCAGATTGTGCTGACATTTCCCGAGCTTGAATGTCCTGAACACCCTCGGGCTTTGTCCCCACCAAGTACGGCGCAGTGGTCAGATCCAGTTCGTCGACGAATGGAAAGAGGGATTCGAGTAGGCGCGGTCCCCCTTCACACACAACCCGCTGGTGACCTTGCTCCTGAAGGTAAGTGAGTGAATCAATTGCTGGGTCATCAAGGTGCACAAGTTGAACCTTGTTCTGTTCCTGCATTTGCATAGCTAATGTAAATGCAGAGCTGTTACTTTTCGCACTGAACGCTTCACTTCGCGTGAAGACAATTGGCGCATGTGTTGATTCGCCGAAAAGCGGTTCTTCCCACGGCAGGTTCAACGAAGGGGACACGATCGCAACCACCGCATTGGTGAGCATTGGCTTGTAGCGTTCGGCTCGGATGGTTGCGGCGCCCACGAGAACGACATCTGCCAACCGGCGAACTTCAAGCAACACTTCTCGATCACGCGGATTGGACAAACTCTTACTAACCCCATCAGGACCGAAATATGCACTGTCAAGGGTGTGCAACATCATTGCGCGCACCCACCAGCCTTGCGGCCACGCATAAAACTGTGCCAAATTCGGTGCTGGCACTTCCACTGAATCAGCTACCTGCACTGGCTTACCCATATGGGATTGTTGCATGAGCAGATACACCCACGACTTGGCGAT
>CANMNM010000202.1 GCA_947499275.1 Actinomycetota bacterium
CTGTTCAGCCCGCCAGTGTTGAGGTGTTCATTGACTCCATGAATAGGCTTATCCTCGGCTAAGAGCGATCATTGTGACTAGCTTTTGCATTTACAGCACCATCCCCGCATTTCGAATGCTCTATCGATTGAGACACGGGCGTGTGTCCTGACGGGCTGTGTTTAGACGCATAAGTACTGCTAAGTACTGCCCTGCCGTCTTGGGCACCCACGTTCATTTTGTAGATTTTCTAGTAGCTGTTATTGCGTGGATGTTTGACGTCGATGTTTCACAAACTCCCAAACAATGGGAAGAAGACTAACAACAACCAGGCCTATGAGTACGAGTTCGAAGTTGTTCTTAACCCATGGAATGGTTCCGAGGAAGTAACCAACAATGGTGATGGCTCCCGCCCACAAGATCGCGCCGATGCCACTGAAAAGTGCGTACGCTCGAAAATCCATTCGCCCAACGCCGGCCATAGCTGTGATAAAGGTTCGCACGATCGGGGTGAACCGAGCAATGATGATCGCTCTTCCGCCGTATCGTTTGAAGAACGTTTCCGTGTGGTCAACATATGCCTGCTTGAAAAGTCGGGAGTTCGGTCGGCTAAATAGCGGCGGCCCCACCTTGTATCCGATCCAGTAACCGACAAGATTGCCAGCCAATGCTGCAATCGTGAGTATCACGGCCGCCAGCCAAATATTCATTGAGATGTAACCGTTGGCGATGAACAGGCCGGTCGCAAAAAGTAGGGAGTCACCGGGCAAGAAGAACCCAATAAGGAGTCCGCACTCAGCAAAGATGATGCCCACCACAACCCAGAAGGCGATGTCGCCAGCGCTCGTCAGAATTACTTGAGGATCTAGCCAATCAGGGAGCAAAGTCACGACTCGGGTAGCAACTGCTGCGCTTAATTCCGAGAAGGGGAGAGCCATGAGGCAAACCTATGCCATGGGAATCCCTCGTGAAAGTGCGCCCGGAGGTGCCCTGTTTCACGACATATTTATAGGGTGTCGCGAGACATTCTTATAGGTCTCTTTGGGGTGTTTGGCCTTGGCTTAGGCCATGAAGATGAACCGAATCATGAACTGGTGGCAACTGCGTCAGGCTTACCTCATAATCCACTGGGAAACGCCGTCTTGTGTTCTCGTGCCGTGCTAACAATGTATGGAAGTTCAACTTGATACTTGGTGAAATCCATCATTGCAATGAGATCCGCATACAGGAGATCCTCTCTACATCAACTCTGATGTGAGATCAGCTAGTCCCCATTACATAAAAGTAGTTCTTATACGAGAGATGTGGAGTCCAACGCAAGGGATTAACAGGGGGCGCTGCTCGTAATCTCGACAGCCGAAGAAAAGGTTTAAGCACTTCCGCCCAAGGCGCTTCAACCGACTCCACCAATCGAGTGACCACACGACCTGGCGGAAAAATTCGTGCACGCCGACCAGTTCGAATGCTAGCCGGACTCCGCCGACGGTCTCTCGGGTTCTGCTGGAGATACGATCCCGAGAGATCACCGCCGGTGGAGTCAAACGTCAGGACCAATGTTTAAAACCTATTTAAGTGTGTAGGTCGACTTGGACTTGGTCGTCACGCCGTCGGATAAAAGGGTGGAGACAACTGTGCCTTGAATACCTGCGTAGATTCCAGTTCCACCCACGATTGTGAATTCAAGTTTAAACCCAGGACCAACGAGTTCACCCAATTTGACTTCTGCTAAGCCCACGTAAAAAACTTTCCCTTTGGGGTAAACCGCTTGGATCGAAAGTTTACGCACATCTGTAGCATTTGTCTGATCGGTATAAATGATTTCCGCCTGTGTGTATGAAACTCCAATGACCTTTCCACCTCGAGTCAGAGAAATGTTTCCCTTTCGAAGAACCATGTCGCCATGATCTAATCCTGCACCATCTGGATTAACGACAATTACACTGTCATTTGTCGTATAGGTAGTGAGCGTTTTGGGCTTATCCGATGAAGCAGCTGTCGCACCGCTGCTTCCACCGAGAGCTGTGAGAGTAACAAGGGCTATGGATACGAATGTGCTTATTGCAGTGCGACGTAACTTCATGAATTCTCCTATAGTTTTCCCAGCCTTCAGCTGGTGCTGAAACAGTAGCAGTGCCTAGGAGAATGAATCGTCTGACGCAAAACCCCAAACCTTAGCGCCACCTCCACAACAGACTCGCCATCCTGGATAACCAAAGACAGAGTCTGACAACGCTGCTCCATAACACTCAACTCCACAATCATGAGAGAAAGTGTCAAGCATCAGCCGAAACAACCCAATGTTTATAACGGTGGGGCGGGTCGGGCTCGAATCGACTCCACTTGTCGAGATATTCATTGCTTTTAGACCGGTAGGTCGAGGGGCTGTAAGTGCAGCTTTATCCGAGGAAGAAGGAATACCGTAGGTGTCAAAGCATTGCCGAAGTCTTGCAATACGTGGAGTCTGTTTTCCAAAAGTGCGCCCGGAGGGACTCGAACCCCCAACCGACCGGGTAGAAACCGATTGCTCTATCCATTGAGCTACGGGCGCATGCCCTCACGGGCGGAGTGTCAAGGCGTAAGTATTGCAAGGGGCGCGATCACCGAGTTGACCGGCTTAGCCCACGAATTCATCTCTTCACGTATTAATAGGTGTTTGCTTGCGCAAAATGGAGAAGGCTCTGGTGGCCCATAGGGCCCAAACGATAAGGAGAGGCTGAAAAAGCAATCGCACGAGTCGAGCTGTGTCAGAGTCGAGCCCGAAAGCGTCCCTGCCTTCGAAATATTGCCACAGGTTTCCCGGAAAAATCACGAAGAAGAATGCTGCTGTTACCCATCCAACAATGGGTATCCATCTTTTTGGGGAAAAGATGAGTGCGCACCCGAGCACGAGTTCAACCACTCCGGAGAGCAGAACAACAAGTTCTGGTGCAGGCATCCAAGGTGGTACTTGGGCCAGGAATTCATCGGCCGAAAAAAAGTGCCCGAACGAAGCAAAGAGAAGAAACAGACCTAAAGCACAGCGAGCGATTGTTCTGAGCACGTGCCCAGTCTTGCATTAATTGTCGTGAATCCGTTGTCTTGATCATCGAGTTTGATGGTGCGCCGTTTACAGAGGTGAAGTGTGACCTTTAGGATCCACCAATGTTTAACACGGGCACGTCCCATTCAATGAACGCGCAAAC
>CANMNM010000203.1 GCA_947499275.1 Actinomycetota bacterium
GGGGCCCCATGATCGTGCGGATCGGAGCTTCCGTTACTCCCCGTACATCAGCTGCCACGAGTGAAGCATGTCACTAAGGACTTAGGTCCTTTATCCGGAGGCCTTAACAGATACGTCACACATTTTGTGACAAGCAACTATTGGGCTAGGGATTTTATGGGATATACGAAGAGATGAACAATCCATGACTATCGGGGCAAGATGGGCCCATGGACACGGATGGGGCACTGCATTCGGCACTCATGGATGTGACAACTGGTTTGGAATTGAAAGCCACTCTGAGAAGAATTGTGACGAATGCGGTCTATTTGGCGGATGCCTCTTATGGAGCGCTGGCTGTAATGGACTTTGACGGTGTGATCCAAGACATCATCTATGTCGGAATTCCCGATGAAGTAAGTAAGCAAATAGACAGCCCACTGGTAACTTCCTTTTTGGATGTACCCATACGCATCCGAGGGGAAGTGTTTGGCAACCTTCATTTGACCAGTAAAAAAAGTGGTGAGGCTTTTACCGAAGAAGATGAACACTCAGTTGTTGTTTTTGCAACAGTTGCCGCCGTTGCAATTGAAAATGCCCGACTTTATGAACTCGCGATCGTGAAAGAAAAGTGGCAGCGAGCAGTCTCAGAGATTGGTACAGCTGTTCTTTCTGGCGGCGACAGTAGCGATGTTCTAGGCCTTATTGCAGAAAAGTCGAGGTCACTTACGGGTGCTGCCGCAGCTCTTATTGCACTACCGGATTCGAAAAATTCACTGATTATTGAAATAGTCAATATCGATTCGGCACCCACACCTATAGCGCTTCGATTACTTTCTTGGCTAGGTGCAAATGTTCCTGATGATTCGCTTCTGAGAAAATCTTTTTCGCTGGGTGGAAGTCTTATTGAAGACAAATGTTTCATCTGGAGTCAAGTAACAACAGATCCGGCAGAGGAGACAGTTGCCGCGGTTGCTTTGCCATTACGTACGGTTGACAAAGTTTTGGGTGTTCTCCTTCTTATCTGGCCGGCGGGTTCACTTATGGCTGCCAATGAAGTTATTGGACTAATTGAGTCATTTGCCGGGCAGGCGGCGCTCACGCTTGTGTTAGCCGAGGCCCAACAGCACAAAGAGGATTTGGCTGTACTGGAAGATCGTGACCGCATTGGACGGGATTTACATGACCTTGTGATTCAAAGGGTATTTGCTACTGGATTGTTGCTAAATGGACTACTGCAAGAAGGAGAGCTACCGCCTGAGTTCAATAAAAAAATTAACATTGCCGTTGGCCAACTTGATGAAACAATCATGGAAATTCGCCAAACTATTTTTGACCTGCACATTGATTCTTCCCAATCCTCAGTGAGAGGAAGAATTTCACAGGAAGTCATTTCTGCCTCCATAACCCTTGGGTTTCCGGCAACGTTAACACTCGTGGGACCACTTGATTCCATGATCACGCCAGTGATCGCCGACCACTTGCTAGCCGTTGTGAGAGAAGGACTTTCTAACTGCGTGAAGCATGCGCATGCAACCGAAATTGATATCCGGGTTGCGATTGATGCGCGGGGGCTTGTCTGTGAAGTAATTGATAATGGGAAGGGCTATGAGGTGGGGTCTCGTACTTCCGGTATTGCCAATCTGGAGGCAAGGGCAGCGGAACTCGTTGGCCAATTGATAGTTGGGGCTCGGCCAGATGCACAGCCGGGTACGTGGCTGTGCTGGAGTGTCCCTCTACTGTGAGATGTTCTGATTCTCGGAATTGGCTTCGAGTCGAGCGAAGTAGGCCGCGGCTTGGGTTCGCCGTTGCATGCCTAGTTTCGCGAGCAGCCCAGTTACGTAGTTCTTAATTGTTTTCTCGGCTAGGTGCATCTGTTCACCAATTTGTCGGTTGGTCATTCCATCACCGATCAAATTAAGAATCGCTTTTTCTTGTTCGGTGAGATCTGCGAGTTCATCTTTATCTTTTTTGCCATTTCGCAGTCGTTCGAGTACCTGTTCGGTGACACTGGGGTCAAGCAGACTATGGCCTGCGGCAACTTGTCGAATTGTGGAGATCAAGTCTGTTCCGCGAATCTCCTTGAGCACATAACCTGAAGCCCCAGCCATGATCGCATTGAACAATGCTTCGTCGTCTAAGTAGGAAGTAAGCATCAATACATGGATATTAGGAAATAGTGATCGAACTTCGCGGCATACCTCGATTCCGTCTCCGTCAGCCAGGCGAACATCAAGTATCGCAACATCAGGCTGCGAAGCCGTGATCCGAATTAATGCTTCAGCAGCTGTTCCCGCCTCACCGACAACTTTGATATCAGATTGCAATCCAATAAGCTCTGCGATTCCTCGACGTACGATTTCATGGTCATCCAATAAAAATACGCGAATGTCCCCCATAACTTCATTATGCAGGTATCAGGGTGTGGTGGGGAGTGAGTTAGCGAAATCTTGTACACGGGGACCAGACCCAACGATCCGTGCACGTGTTACTTCGGGGTCTACCCGTCCGCAAAATCCGTTAACGAAATCTGCCCAAGACATTTCGATGTGGGTCACCTCACCGGTGGCTTCGGCTGCGAAAGCAGCTTTTCCGTCAGTGTCGGTGGCAACACACACCGTCCCACCGAAGTCTGCGCCGGTGAAATCAATTTGCAGAGACTCGCCATAGGGTGCACCAATTTTCTTACCCCAAATAAACGGAAGAGCTTTTAGCATTCGCCTAGCTGCATTTTTTGCTGGATTGCTTGTGAACTCGCCGGGCAGTCCGACCGCAATTCGAACATCAAGATCATGTATCCAAATGTCAAATGTGCGCATACCAAGAAATTGCTTCTGTGAGATCTCACCGTCAACCCAAGGAACGGTTAACGTGGGCGACGTTGAGGACTCTGTGCCGAGGAAGTCGGTGAGGTTGTTGGCGAACGTCAGCATCTGTTGAAGCAGTACCGCCGGTGGGGTCCCCCTGCGGTAGTCAACCCCGCGCTCGGTGAATTGTTGAAAGGGATCTTTGGCGTGGGGGAGTTCATCCCAATTTGGCTCGTGAGCAGGTGGGGGATTACCAGCGGCCAGCGAGTCAAGGTCAATGGTGTGAGCAACAATGTCGGCAACGGTCCACCCTGGGCACGGAGTGGGGAGTGACCATTGCTCGGCGGTGAGTGAATTCAAGGTGGCGTAG
>CANMNM010000204.1 GCA_947499275.1 Actinomycetota bacterium
GTCGCCACCAATTTCACCGATCATCACGATCGCGTCGGTATCGGGGTCATTTTGAAATGCTTCGAGTGCATCGATGTGGGTCGTCCCAATGATGGGGTCACCACCAATTCCCACACAGGTGGAGAAGCCAAAGTCGCGGAGTTCATACATCATCTGATAAGTCAAGGTGCCTGACTTTGAGACGAGGCCGATCCGACCGGGCTTGGTTATGTCAGAAGGAATGATCCCAGCATTGGATACACCAGGGCTAATAATTCCTGGGCAGTTTGGTCCAATAATTCTGGTGGTTCCGGCATTCACCGCATATTGGTAGAACTGCGCGGTGTCATGTACGGGAATTCCCTCCGTGATCACAACACAGAGTGGAATTTTTGCATCAACTGCCTCTTCGACAGCAGCTTTGGCAAACTTGGGTGGTACGAAAACCACAGAAACATTCGCACCGGTTGCGGCCATTGCCGAAGCAACGTCGTTGAACACGGGGATACCGTCAACATCAGCACCTGCTTTGCCGGGTGTTACACCCGCAACAACTTTGGCTCCGCTTGCAACCATGCGGCGTGTGTGTTTTGTTCCCTCTGATCCCGTCATTCCCTGCACAAGGATCTTGCTATCTTCATTGAGCCAAATTGCCATTGGATTACGCTCCCTTTCGAGCTGCTGCGAGTTCAGCCACCCGGCGCGCTGCTGCGTCCATGGTGTCAACGAGTTCAATAAACTTGTGATTTGCTTTGTTGAGAATTGCCCGGCCCTCGACAGCGTTATTGCCGTCAATTCGAGCAACAATCGGCTTGGTGACACTGTCTCCTAGCTGATCAACTGCCTGCAGAATCCCGTTGGCTACTGCATCACAGGCAGTAATACCACCGAAGATGTTTACAAAGACCGCTTGAACTTCGGGGTCATTAAGAACGATGTCAAGACCGTTTGCCATGACTTCAGCTGATGCTCCGCCACCAATGTCTAGGAAGTTTGCCGGCTTAATGCCACCAAATTCCTCTCCGGCGTAAGCGACAACATCAAGCGTGCTCATAACAAGTCCGGCACCGTTTCCGATTATTCCTACATCGCCTTGTAGTTTCACGTAGTTCAGATCCATTGCCCTTGCGCGGGTCTCGATGTTGTCGGCGTCCGAGTCGTCAAAACCAGCATGGTCGGGTTGACGGTAGCCCGCGTTGTCATCGATGGTGACTTTGCCGTCAAGTGCGAGCACCTCACCGGTTGGAGTGAGGACCAATGGGTTAACTTCGACCAGGGTTGCATCTTCAGCCACCATGACTTCCCACATTTTGACCAAAATGTCGGCAACCTGTCCTTGAATCGCTTCGTCGAACTTTGCGGCTGCGGCGATCTCTCGAGCCTTTGCAGGGGTTACACCCTCCAGGGCATCGACCCTGATTTTTGCTAGTGCATCCGGATTGTTGACGGCCACTTCTTCGATCTCGACACCGCCTTCGACACTCGCCATTGCGAGGAATGAACGGTTAGACCGGTCGAGCAAAAATGAAACGTAGTATTCCTCGGCTATATCTGCTGCATGGGCTACGAGCACCTTGTGAACGGTGTGACCCTTTATGTCCATGCCCAAAATGGCCCCGGCAATTTCACGGGTCTCCGCGGGATCTTTTGCCAGTTTCACGCCACCTGCCTTGCCGCGGCCGCCCACTTTTACTTGGGCTTTTATGACCACTGGGCCATTGATGGATGTTGCGATCGCGACGGCTGCATCTACATCCAGTGCGACATCACCGGCGGTAATGGGGAGCCCATGCTTTCCGAAAAGTTCCTTGGCTTGGTATTCGTACAGATCCACAAAAACTCCCTAATTCACGATGATTTATTCCACGTCCGAGGTGCGGCCTTAGCCTATTGACCCACCGACCTGCTTTGTGACATTACCTGTGTGATGTTGCACGCACTGACAGCTAGCGACGAACCGATACATGCTCATTTACCCAATCCACGACCGACTGGGTTGTTGTTCCTGGGGTAAAAATCTCAGCTACACCGGCTGATTTGAGCACGGGGATATCGGCTTCGGGAATGATCCCTCCACCGAAAACAACGATATCTGCTGCCCCTGCCGCGGCCAATTCATTCAACAATTCGGGGAAAAGAGTCAGGTGCGCCCCAGAAAGGATCGATATTCCGATCACATCGGCATCTTCTTGGACAGCGGTAGCGGCAATGGCCACCGGGGTTTGGTGAAGTCCGGTGTAGATCACTTCACACCCTGCATCGCGCAATGCTCGGGCTATTACTTTTGCACCACGGTCGTGACCGTCTAATCCAGGTTTCGCTATCACCACTCGGATCGGACGTTCCTCTACGCTCATGGGCCGAATGCTATCGTGTTGGGAAACCAAGCCTCACGACCCTCAACGTGGCACCCAACCCTTGGATTCACCCCCGTTATAGGCTGAACGCCATGACACAGGCAGCTGGCTACTCGATCACCATTCGAATGCACGTCACACCCGAACTCCATGCTTCAGGGAAAATTATTTCAGCAGTGAGTGACGCCGGGGGTGTGATTACTGGACTGGATGTCTCAGATCCCGGTACCGAAACCACCGTTGTCGACCTCAGCGCACTGGTTCATGACGCCGATCACGCCGAATCGATCCGGGACACCCTTAATGGCATTGATGGGTGCAAAGTCGACAAAGTCAGTGATTCAGTTTTCCTCGTTCACCTAGGCGGGAAAATCGAAGTTGGTATCAAGGTACCAATGCGCAACCGCACAGACCTCGCTCGCGCATACACCCCTGGAGTGGCCCGAGTGTGTCTTGCAATTGCGGAAAATCCATCAGATGCGCGCAACCTGACCATCAAGCGAAATACCGTTGCGGTTGTCACCGATGGGTCAGCAGTACTTGGACTAGGCAATATTGGCCCCGAGGCTGCTATGCCCGTCATGGAGGGCAAAGCCGCGCTCTTTAAGAAATTCGCCAACGTTGACGCATGGCCAATCTGTCTTGACACCCAAGATGTTGATGAAATCGTGCGAACCGTTGAGATTATTGCCCCCGGTTTCGGCGGAATCAACCTAGAAGATATTTCAGCACCACGCTGCTTTGAAGTTGAACGCAGACTTCGCGAGCGCCTCAATATCCCCGTTTTCCACGATGATCAACACGGCACC
>CANMNM010000205.1 GCA_947499275.1 Actinomycetota bacterium
AGGAGAACAGTTTTGCAACTGAGTTCGTCGAAGAAATGTGTGTAAAAACTTCGGGACTGAGAAAGCGTTAATCACACTACGCCCGTAGAAGCCCTGTTTGAATACCGAAGGACCCGGGTTCGATTCCCGGCACCTCCACTTGTTTACTTTACTTAGTGCTGCCCACCAGGTCCATGTCCATCTTTTCCAGATGAACGGCCACTCTTTTTCCACTTCAAAGTTGGCCCATGATCATTTGGTCCAACCTTTCTTATCCCTAATTTAATTGCAACGTTTGTAAGCAAGTAAAAATCGGGGAAGTACTCGCGTCGCACAGCAATATAGGAAGTGACTATTGAAAAGATTCCAAGCAGTTTTGCAGGCGTTTGTGCGATATTTACAAGCCAGGAACCGATGAAAAACCCAATTGTTACTAATAGTCCATGTACTAAACGTCTTAAAAGGGTAAGCACCATGGACACGCTTTTTGATTGAGAAGAAATGGCGTTGACTAACTTAGGCAAAGTAAGGGCGATTGCTATTGGCCCAGCCACAATGTCAATCAGAAAAATAATTGCGACAAGAATGGCAAGTGACTCCATGTCTAAGCGCTCCAATCACTTCTGATAGCTGCGAACATAACCATGTTCTCACGGGTTCCGTCCCCACAACACGATTTGTCTCGCAACACACCCTCTTGTTTATATCCAGCATTTGATAGAACCTTCAATGAAGGCGTATTGGATTCAACAACTAGCGCTTCAATGCGATGAAAACCAATAGTTTCGAAGCCATATTCAGTTAATAGCTTGGTTGCTTGTGTTGCAATTCCCTTGCCACGTACATCTGTGGTTAACCAATAACCAATTTCAGCTTTTTCCTCTTCCAGAACAAGGGTGTGAAAGGAGAGTGCGCCGGCAAATTTTCCATCATATTCAAGGACTAGTTGGAGTTCTGTGCGCATCGTGAAGCCATTGGGTGAACGCTCGCGCACATAGTGTTCTGCATTAGCCATTTGATAATTGGCTGGGATCCGCGTGAACTTTGGAATTAGTGGATCTTGAACACCCTCAAATAAAGGCGTTATGTCTCGCTCTTCAGGCGCACGAAGTGTTATCAACCCATAGCGCAGAGTCGGAACTTCAGTGGGCCACCAGATCATTTACCTAGTATCGCAGAGAAAAATCTTGTGCGGTACGAAGTCACTGACAGATGTGTGAATTTCTCACGAAATTAAAAGGTAAGAAGGTGAGCAGCTAATCTCACACCGCTTCAAGGAACGGGCGCGAAGGAACGAAAAAGGTTTTACCCTTCGGTGATTTCCATAGGCAAGAGCCATCAGGATTACTTTCAAGGCTCCAACCACCATGTGTTTTCATTCTGTGGTGACGTCGGCACAGTAATCCGAGATTTGCAGGATTTGTTTCGCCGCCAGTTTCCCAACTTTGCGCATGATCAATATCTGAACTCTGACCTGTTCGCCTGCATCCAGGAAATCTGCAGGTTCGATCTCGTGCAAGTAAGTAATCAACAAGTTCTTGAGGTGGCGTGTATTTCTCTCTTCCAAAATCCAAGAGATTTCCAGTAGTGGGATCACTAACAAATCGTTGCCAATTTCCATCGGCGGCTAAGCGTCGCGCAACCGAGGCAGGAATAGCTCCGTACCCAGCAAGTTGTCCAGGATTTTCTGCAAGTCCCAATAAAGTTGGAAGATCTATTGCGACACTGATTGTGATTGGACGTCGATGTGGATGAACATCATCAGCCAAAGACGATAATGCTTGAGATGCAATGTAGGTGAGCGCATCGGCACGTTTCATATCGGCAGAAAGCATGGACCATTCTGCTCCACCTTCACGATTGTGTTGTAAGCAATCCTTTGAAATACCGGCAATTGCATCACAAAGACAGGAGCCTTCCTCCTGATTTCGCTTGACTATGAAAGCCTCAATGGATTTCATAACAGTTTGCGCATCTTCAGCAGGCAGAATTGCTATAACTGTTGCCATTCCATCTGCTTCGGGATAGCAAGAAACCCTGCGCGAATCTCGAGCGCGATCGACGATCTCCTCAAACTCTTCTGGTGCAAGCTTTGCAATTGTTGTCTTGACCTTAGATGCAACCTGTCCTGGAGTGTGGAATTCGGCATGTGCCAATGCAGTCTGTTCGACACGGAAAACTGATTCCTGACTCAAACCATTTCTGATTGCGGTGGCAGTTTCTCGTGCAATCACAGTTGCATGTGCCACTGAGATCTCACCAGTCGAAAGTGCTGAAATGGTGTTGGGTAGGTGTCCAACCAATACGCGCGCAACATCGATTCGATTTTGTGCAGTTGTTGGCGACAAGCGCAGAGCGGTAGCAACATCTTCTCGCTCTTCATCATCAACGCAACCAAAGATTCCGCCATCTTCATCGGCGTACTCACCAGCAATTGCTACCAAAGCCTCTTGCTTGAGCGCACACATCCAGGATTCTTGGCGATCAAGTGCTGATAAGTAATCTATTCGACCTGAAGAACTGAGTGACCGAGGGTTAATCTCGATTAACTCACCCAAAGTCTTGTATCCAGGCTTTGCCTTTAGCAATTCAGCAACCTCTATGTCGAGAATCTCTCGAGGAATTCGAAGCGCGGTTGTCATAAACCAAACTATTGATTGCCGCACCGACAAATTAAAAAGTTATTCACAATCTAGATTTCGCAGAAATTCGCCTAGATATCGTGGTCAAAGCTCAATCGCAGTAAAGAGTTCTTCGAAATCCTATCTTTGTCTCAATCGACTAAGGCGTGAGCTTCAACTGATAAAAAAGAGGCCCCCGATTTCGTGGAACTTCTTTGCAAGACTGTGCTTTACAAGATTGAGATTTACAAGACTGAGCTTTAAAAGATTGAGATTTACAAAATTGAGCGTCTAACCCTCTTGTAAATCAGTTGGCGCACCATGGACATCTAGAACATCCCCGCCTAGCTTGGATCCTTCACCACTGCGATTAAGGGGCGTCTTTGGCTTGGCATCATCCTTGTAAATAGCAGGAATAGAACCAAGCAATCCCTTTTGGAAATCTTCAAATGCCTGCAGAACTTCGCGCTTTGTATTCATAACAAAGGGCCCCATCCATGCAACAGGTTCTTTAATTGGCGCACCACCCAGAATAAAAAGTTCA
>CANMNM010000206.1 GCA_947499275.1 Actinomycetota bacterium
TCATTTATAGATTTTTCAGAGAAAATTAAATTACGAAATAACTAAACAATGACTCAAAAACAGCCAAAAATATTAGTGATAAGTCATAATTGCTTTTCTGAAATTACTGCTAACGGTAGAACATTATCATCCTTTTTTAGACATTGGGACAATGCCAAAGTTGCACAGCTATTTGTAAACAATGAACTACCTAATTCTACAGTTTGTAATTCTTTTTACAGAATTAGAGATAAAGACCTATTAAATTCAATTATTAAATCACAAAATACAAGCAGTCAACTTGAAAACAGCTCGTTTGTTGGTGTTTCTAACCCAAAAAAAGGGAAAGAGACATTAATTGAAAAATTTAAAAATTTAAAAAATATAGTTCCATCAATTTTATACATGCTTAGAAATTTATTATGGATGTCTAAAAAATGGGATAGTAAACAACTAAATAATTTGATTGATGATTTTCAACCAGATTTAATTTTATTACAACCTGGAGATTATTCTTTTATATACAAAATGGCAAGAATCATTGCTAAAAGAAAAAATATACCATTGGTTGTTTATAATAGTGAGGATTATTATTTAAAAGATAAATTTTCCATTTCACCATTCTTTCATATACAACGTTATTTTTATAAAAAAGAAGTTAGAAAAACATATAATCAATCTGATTTAATTATTTATAGTAACGACTTATTAGAGAAAAATCTACATAAATATTTTCAAAGTAAAAGTGCTGTAATTTTAACTTCAAGCGAAATTCAATCTGCAAATTCTACCCTTGAAAACGACATACTTCGCTTAGTTTATGCAGGTAATTTGGGACATGAAAGATGGAAATCTTTGCTGGCAATTGCAAAAGCAGCTAAGAAAATAGATAACAAATTAGTTATAGATGTTTATAGTGGTTTTGTGCCCAAAGAAGCAAAATCAAGTTTTACAATTGAGCATGGGATAAACTTTAAAGGTGTAGTAGCTTATGATGAAGTTTTAAAAGTTATTAATGATTCAGACATAGTAATACATACAGAAGGTTTTTCTAATTTTACCAAATGGGACATTAGACATGGATTTTCAACAAAAATCGCAGATTTATTATCTTCTGGAAAATGTTTTTTGATGTTTGGTCCAAAAGAAATAGCATGTGTAGATTATTTGGTTACTAATCAAGCAGCATGGGTTGCCCATTCGGAAACAGCGTTAAATGAAGTTTTGAATAAAATAGTAGTAAGTAAAACAGAACGTGAAAAGTATTTAGAAAATGCTAAACGTCTTGTAGCGGAAAGACATAACATAACCAAGAATTGTAAAATATTTCAAGACTTGATAGTGAAAGTTTATCAAAATCAACAAAAAAAGAATTAATGAAAGTAGCTCAGGTAAATGTTGTTTTCAAAAAAGGAAGTACAGGAAAAATCGTGTATGATTTACATTCAATGCTGCTTGAAAATGGACATGAATCAGTAGTGTGTTATGGAAGAAAAAAAATGGATTTCGAAAAAGGAATTTATAAAGTATCTTCTGAAATAGAAGCTAAACTTCATGCTTTATACGAACGTATTTCGGGCTTTAGCTATACTTCATCTTACTTTGCTACAAAAAAATTAATTAGCGTTCTCAAAAAAGAAAAGCCAGATTTAGTGCATCTTCAATGCTTAAATGGCTATTTTGTCAATATTTATAAGATTTTAAATTACCTCAAAAAAAATAAAATCCCAACAGTTCTTACACTACATGCAGAATTTATGCATACAGGTGGTTGTGGACACGCTTATGATTGTGAAAAATGGAAAACCGGTTGTGGAAAATGCCCTCAGTTAAAAGATGCAACACATTCTCTTTTTATTGATACAACAGCCAAACAATGGAAAAACATGAAAGTTTCTTTTGAAAATTTCGAAAATTTAAAAATTGTTGCGGTTTCAAAGTGGTTAGAAAGTCGTGCAAAAATTTCACCTATTTTAGCTGGAAAAGAATTTTATGTAATTGGAAACGGAATTGATACCACAAATGTATTTAAACCAACACCTTTTGAGGAACTCAAAGAAAAACACAATTTAAAAGACGAAAAAATTGCCTTATATGTTTCTCCTTCATTCAATAGTCCTACAAAAGGAGGACACGTTATTTTAAAACTGGCTAAACGATTGGAAAATGAAAACATAAAATTCATAGCAGTTGGTTTTGATGGTGATGAAAGCCTACTTCCTAAAAACATTATTGGTGTAAGACATACCAAAGATCAAAAGGAGTTGGCAAAATATTACTCTATGGCAGATGTTACTGTTTTAACAAGTAAACGTGAAACTTTTTCTATGGTTTGTGCAGAATCATTATCTTGTGGAACACCAGTTGTTGGATATAAAGCTGGAGCACCAGAACAAATTGCACTTAAAGATTATAGTGAATTTGTCGATAATGGTAATATTGATGTATTAGAAAAAACCTTGTTCAACTGGTTGCATAAAGATAAAAACATCTTTCAAAATTTGAGTAACTTAGCAAAAGAAGAATATTCAAGAGAATTAATGTTTAAAAAATACCTTCAAATTTATAATCAATTTAATAAAATTTAAATGGAATTCTATTTTTATGTTATTTTCTTTATTTCATTTTTAGCGTTTTTTACTAAACATAAACCTTCAGCGCAAAAAAATAAATTATTTATTGTAGTAAGTATTGTTACAATAATTTTATTTCAAGGGTTAAGAAAATGGACAGTAGGTATAGATGTTGTTACATATTTATACTTTTTTGAAAAATTAAGTAATGAGAGTATTGCAGATTTTTCTGAGTTATTTTCCTCAGTAGAAACTGGTTTTTTATATTATAACAAGCTAATAGCATTGTTCGTTTCAGACAATCAAATGTTTTTAGGTATTGTCTCGGCAACAATATTCATTCCAATAGGGTATGTAATCTATAAAAACTCTTTAAACTTTTATTTATCACTAATTGTTTTAATAAGTTTTAATATATATAATTTCACTTTTTCAGGAATTAGACAATCCATTGCGATAGCATTAACATTTCTAAGTTATGAGTTTATTAAAAAAAGACAATGGATAAGGTTTGTTTTGCTGATTATATTAGCTAGTACTTTTCATAAATCGGCTTTTGTTTTTTTACCAGC
>CANMNM010000207.1 GCA_947499275.1 Actinomycetota bacterium
GTCGACTTCAATCGTCAATCTTTAGACCGGGTAGTTCCCGGTACCCGGATGATTCAATGGCGTGGCCACTTTGAGGCTGCGGGTTGGCATGTCATTGAGTTGAAATACGGCCGCAAGTTACGCCAAGCGTTTGAGCAGCCCGGAGGTGAGTGCTTGCGCGATTGGATTGATCAAATGTCCAATGAGCAGTACCAGTCTCTGTTCGGTCTCGCAGCACCGGAAGTGCGTGCGCGCTTTTTGGAGGGCGCACCGGCAGAAGTCGAAGTTTTCACCCGCGATATATCCGATGAAGACCTGACCGTACTTGTTACCGACCTCGGCGGCCATGATCTGGCATCGTTGATTGAGGCCTATGAAGCGTGTGAAAAAGAGGTAGATCGACCTAGTGTGATTTTTGCCTACACGGTAAAGGGCTGGGGTCTGCCCATGGCGGGCCATCCACGCAATCACTCTGCATTGCTCACCGAAGAGCAAATTCATAAATTACGAACTCAACTTGGTCTCACGGAGGCTACCGAGTGGGATCGATTTGATCCAGCAACTCCAGCAGGTATTTTGAGCAATCGCCGACGTGAAACACTTGCCCGAGCACCCCGTGATTCTCGGCTCGATGTCACGATCCCAAATTCCGTTGGTCTGCGAACCAATAAGGATATGAGTACCCAGGAAGCTTTTGGGCGCATTCTTGTTGACCTTGCGCGCGATGAATCTGTGCGCCGTTATTTGGTGACCACTGCCCCAGACGTCGCGACCAGCACGAATCTGGGTGGCTTTATTAACAAAGTTGGTGTCTTTAGCCCAACCGAGAGGCGGATGTGGTCCGAAGATCCAGTGATGAAATGGGCGGAAGGCCCAACCGGGCAACATATTGAGCTTGGAATTTCAGAGATGAACCTTTTCCTACTTCTCGGCCAGCTCGGGTTGTCGTGGGATCTATCTCGCCAACCGCTACTACCCATTGGAACGGTGTACGACCCGTTTGTCTTGCGCGGACTCGATGCACTCATTTATTCCGTTTACTCGGGCGCGCGGTTCATCGTTGCTGGTACTCCCAGTGGAGTGACTTTGGCGCCAGAGGGGGGTGCGCATCAGTCCACAATCACCCCAAGCGTGGGGATGGAATTGCCCAATCTGACCTACATTGAACCGACATTTGGTGGCGCACTTGATTGGTTGTTGTGTGATGCGCTGGCTCGTATCGCTTCAGGAAACGTGCACAACCCAACTGCAGCTCCCAGCAACGAGGGCGCTTACTACTTCCGACTCACAACGCGACCTATTGATCAAGCTGCATTCACTAAGGCCGTTGAGCGAATGGGAGAACCAGTTATCCGTCGCCAGGTACTCTCCGGTGGTTACCGTCTCGTCGATGCATTTGAAACGTACCCGGAGCTCGGCGGCCTTCGCAATGAAGGACAACACGTTCCCATTGTGCACCTCGTGGCATGCGGTGCTGTGATGCCGGAAGTGCTTGCGGCATCTGCTGAGTTAGCAGAAGAAGGAATTGCGGCCCACGTTGTTGACATTACGAGTCCTGATCGTTGGTACACCGCTTGGCAACGAACGATTCGGCAGGGAGTCCGCACGGCTACGACGCCGAGTGTCCCGGGTGCATTACGAGTAGCTTTCCCAGAGCGTGCACCGATCGTCACCATTCAAGACGGTGCGAGCCACGCCCTAGCGTGGCTCGGCAGTGCACTGGGAGTTACGGGTGCAAGTTTGGGCGTTGATGGGTTTGGGCAAAGCGGCACCGTCCCAGACCTCTACGAACTCAATGACCTTAATTCTGGTTCGATCGTCAATGCGGCAATTGGTGCACTTGAAACACAGAGCTAACAGAGCTAATTAAGGCTTTTCGATGCGACGCTTAGCACCGGCCCATCCGTGGCCGCTGCTATTAGGCACGGCAACTTTACTTTTCGTTGTCATGGTGATGAGTTTTACTCCGACACCTTTATACCCGTTGTATCAGCAATTGTGGGGGATCAGTGACGGATATGTTGGGCTTGCTTTTTCGGCTTATCCCATCGGCGTGGTTATCACGCTTATCTTGCTGGGAGGCCTCTCCGATCGCTTCGGACGGCGGGACACGTTATTGATCGCGACGGTGTTGATTGCAGTTGCCCTCATCACCATGATGTGCGCGGTGTCGTACCCGCTTTTACTGTTGGGTCGCTTCCTGCAAGGCATAGGAGCAGCCTTGGCTGCAGGAGCGGGCGCTGCCACGCTAATGGAATCCCACCCGGGCGGACTATCCCGCGGATCGCTTGTAAACACACTTTCGGTTGCTGGCGGGTCTGCAGTGGGACCACTCATGGCTGGCGCACTAGCTGACGCAACTCCTTATCCGCTAATCGCTCCCTATCTCATGGTGATCATTATTTTAATCATCCCAGCAGTGCTACTTATTAAGTCCAAGGACGTTATACCGCGCAAACGTGACGCGAGCTTGGTTCGGCCCATTCGCCTGCCTCGATCAATTTGGCTAACCTTCTCCATTGCAGCGGCAACCGTCCTCGGGACAAACCTGTGCATGGGAATCTATGGTTCCTTCGGTTCCAATCTTGCCGGAACTGTTGGTTGGACTTCTGAGGCGCATGTCGGACTTCTCGTCTCACTTGTATTGCTCATGCTTGCCGTAGTTCAAATATTCGGTCGAAACCTTCGACCCGCTGTCGCGATGACCGCTGGATTGAGCTCCGTTGCGTTGGGTTGGACGGCAGTGATGATTGCATCACTCATTGCCGCAGCCGGGCTCATGGTCGTGGGCTCAATGGTGGTGGGGGCAGGAGCTGGGTTGTGTCTCATGGGTTCTGCAGCTTTTGTCGGAATCATTTCCCCAGATGATCGGCGTGCTGAGATCTATTCCGCATATCTTGTGGTGGCATTCAGCGCTTTGGGCGTTACGGCGTTAAGCGCCGGACCGCTCATCGGCGTGGCATCAATTAGTACCGTCGTGTTTGGATCTGCTGTGCTCAGTGCAGTGCTTGCACTGTATGTGGGAATGGGGTCCAGACGATGGATCAGCCGATCGACCTAACTAAAACGGGTAACTCACTCCGGTGATTTCTTCGGACCAATCCCACAGCCTTCGTGCAGAA
>CANMNM010000208.1 GCA_947499275.1 Actinomycetota bacterium
TATTGCATAGAAAAAATCTGGCCTGAGAAGATAGCAGTGAATTCATAAAAAAAGCCCACCCAAAAATATTGGGCGGGCTTTTTAATGTGAAGTAGATTTCTATTTTAATTTGTTGATTTCAATCAAAAGGTTTTCACCGTTTTTAATGTAAGCATCATCCTTGTCTGCTTTAGCCATTTCGATTACTTTTTCAGCAGATGCTTTTGCCGCTGCCTTGTCTTTTAATTTCAATTCAATTTTTGCTTTTAACAATACCACCCAGTATGCTTTTGGATTTTGCTCTACCGCTTTGTTTACCCATTCCAAAGCCAATTTCATGTCTTTGTTGTTGTCGTAGTAATAAGAAGCTGCTTGGTAGTATGGTTTGTTGTCTTTGTTAAGTGCTTTGTCAATTGAAGCCATAATGCTGGCGTCAATATCAGCCGTTACATTAAATGCTGCACGGGTGTTTTCCCAAGTCAATTCAATATTGCTGCTGCTCGCTGTGATGTCAGAAACATTCATGGTAAAGGTTTCAACTTTCTCAGTCACTTTGCTCGATTTAACTGCGAAACGAATCAATTCGTTTTCCGCGCTGTAATTGGCAACATCGCCACCCAATTTCAAGTCTTTGTACAACATAAATGTAAAGCTGTCTTTTCCAGGAATGCTGTATAAAGCGTAAGTACCTGCTTTAACTGCTTTGCCTTCTACTTTAACATCTTCACCAAAGGTGATTTTTGTTGAACCGTTTGCGCCTGTTCTCCATACTTTGCCAAATGGCACCACATCGCCATAAACCGCTCTGCCGCGGGCACTGGGACGTGAATATTCAATGGTGATTTCTGATAATGCGAAATTTTGTTTTAAGGTTTGTAAAGGACTCGGCGCCGGTACTTTTACTGTTTGTGCCTGAGAAATGAAAGCCATGGCTAAGGCCATTAAACTTAAGCTGAATTTTTTGATGGTTTGTTTCATGTTGGATATGTTTTTTAACAGTTTTAGATGAATTATGTTTTTTAAAATAATGTTTTTTGTCCGTCTAATTCGTCAATAACGATGGTGTCTGCAGGGCTTATGCTGTTTTCTTCTTTAATTGGCTCTTCTTGAACCCAAGCGCCTACTTTGTCACTAATTAGTTTCGCCGATTTGAAAGTGTCGTAAGTGATTTTATTGCCAATGGCCTTCCAGCCTTTTACTTCAATAAAGTCTGCCAATTTTAACATTTCGGTTTTCTTCTCGCCCTTAGCACCTATGGTTTTAATTTCCACTTCAGGATTTTCGTGGGTTGAAGCCAAGATCAATTTGCTGCTTGGACGTTCGTTGATGAATAAGAACTTCTTGCCAGTGGTGGTGGTTTCTACCAAGAAACGTTTGGCGTAATAATTCTTAGATGACACATCGTAGTGTATGCAATTTATCGGCTGCTTCTCGTGGAATTTTTGAATCAAGAAGATGTCGTTGTTTTCGTAACGGTTGGTTAACTCGTTGTCGGTTAACTCATAGCTGCCGTCGTTTAGTATCAGCAATATCTTGTCTTCGCTCGTAAAGTTGCCTAGGTATTGCCCACGGTTGTCTACGTTCAATCTTCCAATATCAGAGTCGTACCAGATATCCCTGCCCTTAAAGGTCGATTTGCCTTTTTCTTTCAATTCGATTTTGCGAATTGGATGTTTGGTTAGAGTGTTTCCTTTTGACGCACGGCCTTTGATTTCCAAACTGGTAAAATCGTAGTCAAAATATTTAATCTTGGCACTGGCCATATTGCTCAGGTGAATGCCGATTTTCTCTGCTTCACTGTTGTTGTTGGCCGAGAAATACAACATTTTACTGCCAGTAGTTCCCAATGAAACATCGTAATCTTTGTCGCGGATTACCCCCAAAACATTGAAACGTTTCACATAACTCACCCCGGTTTTCCCATCGTAGTAGGCCACGTTGTATACCTTGCGCTCGTCGTTTTTACGGTACACATCAACATACAAGAGGTCTTTGCCCATGAATTGTTTTTCAGAAACCTTACTCACCAAATAGGTGCCATCTTTTCTGAATGCTATCACATCGTCGATGTCAGAACAATCGCAGATATAGGCATCTTTTTTCAATCCGTAACCCACAAAACCTTCGGCGTAATTGGCGTATAGCTTTTCGTTTGCCACCGCCACCACATTGGTTTCAATTTTGTCGAACAACCTAACCTCTGTTTTACGTTCGCGGCCTTTACCGTATTTCTTTATTAAGTTTTTGAAATAGTCTATGGCAAAATCGGTTAAGTTGTCGAGGTGGTGCTGAACTTGTTTGATTTGATCCACTAGGCCGCTAATGTATTCATCGGCCTTGAATGCATCGTATTTAGAAATGCGTTTGATCCTGATTTCAGGCAAGCGGGCAATGTCTTCCATGGTCACTTCACGGCGCAACAGTTTTTTAAACGGCCTGATTTTCTTGTCTATCATTTGCAAAATCTCATCCCAAGTTTCGCATTCTTCAATACTTAGGTAGATTTTGTTTTCTATAAAAATTTTCTCTAATGAACTGAAATGCCATTTGTTTTCCAAATGTTTCAATTCATTTTCAAGTTCTGTTTTTAATAAGTGAAGGGTATTGTCGGTAGACAATTTTAACATGTCGTTAACCCCTAAGAACAAAGGCTTATCTTCAACAATCACGCAGGCATTTGGAGAAATACTGACTTCGCAATCGGTAAAGGCATACAAGGCATCGATGGTCATATCGGTGCTCACTCCCGGTGTTAATTGCACTTCAATTTCCACATCGCGCGCTGTGTTGTCAATAACCTTTTTAACCTTTATTTTGCCATTGTCATTTGCCTTTAAAATGCTGTCGATTAAGCTTTCGGTGGTGGTTCCAAAAGGAATTTCTTTAATTAAGACTTTCTTTCCATCGGCTGATTCTATTTTTGCTCGGCAACGGATTTTTCCACCTCTTCGGCCTTCATTGTAGTTTGTAAAATCGGCCATACCTCCGGTTAAAAAGTCGGGGTACAAATTGGTGCGTTTGCCTTTTAATACATCAATACTGGCTTCACACAATTCAATAAAGTTGTGCGGCATAATTTTAGTGGCCAAACCAACCGCAATGCCTTCAACCCCTTG
>CANMNM010000209.1 GCA_947499275.1 Actinomycetota bacterium
GGTTGAAGATCGCCTGGCTGAATTGGGTTTACGTGTTCCAGAGGTAGTGGCACCGTTAGCCGCCTATGTTCCCGCCGTGATTAGTGGCTCCTACGTTTACACGTCCGGCCAGTTGCCCATGGTTTCTGGAGAATTGCCGGCGACGGGTCGACTGGGCGCAGAGATTGACGTAGATCAGGGTGCATCCCTGGCTCAGATTTCTGCATTGAACGCCATTGCCGCGATTAAGAGCGTAATCGGGGACTTGGATCGAGTCGTCCAGGTTGTTCGAGTTACCGGATTTGTCGCTTCCACACCGGAATTCACCTCCCACCCTGCCGTGATCAATGGGGCAAGTAAATTACTAAGTATCGCTTTTGGCGGGTCTCACTCCCGTTCAGCGGTGGGTGTTGCGTCGCTACCTCTTGGAGCACCGGTCGAAGTCGACATGATTGTTGAATTCAAATAAATCGTGGAACCTATTTCATTTAGCGAGCGCGTTCGATCCGTCGCTGCCGGCGACGGGCGTTGGAAAGTGCCCGTCGCGAAACCGGCATCGACCGTGGTGATCGCACGACCGGCGGATTCTGGTTTTGAGGTTTTGCTCATGCAGCGCAGCTCCACCATGGCATTTGCGCCAAACATGGCAGTTTTCCCGGGAGGGAAAGTTGACCCGAAGGATTATGAGTTCCCCGACCCATTTATGGCCTGCGCAATCCGAGAGGTGCATGAAGAAGTCGGACTAAAACTGACTTCTTTAGTTGCCCTTGATCACTGGATCACTCCCGAAACGGAACCAGTGCGATACGACGTACTTTTTTATCTATCAATCGTAGAGGAGCACGTAGAGGGTGCTTTGGTTACGACGGAGGCGCACAACATTTTGTGGTTGACACCCGCGCAGGCTCATGCCAGATCACTAGATGGATCACTCCCCATGCTGCTTCCAACGCAGGTCGCTCTTGCTGAATTAGATACTTGTCAAGATCTTGAACAACTCTCTCAATTTGTGCGCACGCGCGATATTGCGCCAAGGCTTCCCAGACCGACGCTCGAGCACTCGGGCGAGATTCGTTGGGATTTAGTGAACGGATACACAGGGGAACCGATGCAAACAAATGTGGGTAAAGTGAAGCGGGAAACTACAGGTCGACATGAGTGAGCAGGAAGTAGTGCAACCGTGGACCGGAGGGGTGATCTCGGCTGACGTTCAGTGCGTGTTGGCACCGAATCCTTCGCCGTGGACACTTGAAGGAACAAATACTTATCTGATCGGTGAAGTGGGCGGTCGACAGGTGGTTGTTGACCCTGGTCCGGCGAATCCTGAGCATTTACAGCGGGTTTCCCAGCTAGCACAGGGTCCAATTGCTGCCATTCTGTTAACTCATGCGCATATTGATCACTCTGAAGGTGCACCTGATCTGTCAGAACTCGTTGGGGCTCCTGTCATCTCGAGCAGGGAAATTTCCGGGCTCGATTTAGGTTCGGTCGAATTGCTCATGAACCGCACCCCTGGGCATAGCTCTGACAGCGTCTGCATCACTGTCAATTCGCCCTCGGGCCGCTACCTTCTCAGCGGTGACACAATTTTGGGTCGTGGCACCACGCTGGTCGCTCACCCTGATGGTGTGCTGAGTGAATACTTCGACTCGTTGCGTCTGCTCCGCGATCACTGCAACGACCAGGGAATCACCATGCTGCTTCCGGGGCATGGCCCCACATCAGCATCACCTGTTGAACTTATTGACTTCTATGAAGAGCACCGACTTGAAAGACTCGAACAAATTCGAGCAGCTATAAAAGATGGCAATACAACAGTTGAATCAATCACCGATGTGGTCTACGCGAGTGTTGATCCAAATGTTCGAATCGCAGCAGAGGTAACGGTTGCAGCCCAACTTCATTACTTGCAGAACACAGACACGAATTAACGAGCGCGGTTACCCAGTCTTTCAACGTCAAGAATCAATACTTGCCGCGACTCCAAAGAGATCCATCCGCGTTGGGCAAAATCTGCGAGCGCTTTGTTCACCGTTTCACGCGATGCACCAACAAGTTGCGCGATTTCTTCTTGGGTCATGTCGTGGGTAACGAGAAGTCCACCTGGGACCATCGATCCAAACTTCTCACCAAGTTCCATGAGTGCTTTGGCGACTCGACCGGGAACGTCACTGAAAACGAGGTCAGCCATCGCTTCATTGGTGCGTCGAAGCCGGCGGGCGAGTGCTTGCAGAAGTGATGCTGCAACTTCGGGTCGACCAGCCAGCCATGGCATGAGTTGTGCATTGCCCAAGCGAACAACGCGTGCCTCGGTGAGGGCCGTCGCGGATGCTGCTCGCAGACCTGGATCAAACAGGCTCAGTTCACCAAACATTTCACCCGGGCCAAGGACCGCCATCAGTGATTCGCGTCCGTCAGCGGATGCGTGTCCAAGTTTGACTTTTCCTTCAATAATGAGAAAGAGCTGATCGCCGGGCTGACCTTCGTGGAAGAGAACCCCACCTTTACTCACAACCTGCTCGGTGAGTAATTCCATCAGGGCGGCGGCGCCGTCTTCATCCACGCTGGCAAACAATGGAGACTGATGTAGGACAGAATCCATGTGGTCCATGTGTGATCCTTTCGGCAAATTGTGTTAAATAAAGCAAACTTTTTGTCCCCGCATGGGGCACTTTATTGGATACGCGGGACCCTCACTGCAGGTCGGGGGGCGTGAACCACTTCGCTGGGACTTAATCTAGGAGGGTGTCGACCGCCCCAACCCCCCTAAATGCGCCAGATCCGGTGCTGGTCAAAGACGCCCGTTGGATTTTGCGCGAGTTGGCCAAGACCTACCCCGACGCCGGGCCTGAGTTGGATTTTACCTCGCCCTTGGAGCTCTTGGTCGCCACAATTCTGAGCGCCCAATGCACGGATCGCCGGGTAAACGCGGTCACCCCGGCACTTTTCGCCCGGTACCCCGACGCCGGAGCCTATGCGACTGCGAGCCAGGAAGAGGTTGAGGAACTCATTCGACCCACCGGTTTCTATCGAGCTAAGGCGACCACGCTTATTGGGATGGGGGCGAAACTCGCACACGATTTTGGCGGTGAAGTTCCCTCAACAGTTGAAGA
>CANMNM010000210.1 GCA_947499275.1 Actinomycetota bacterium
GGAGCCCTTCTAACGCTCCGCTACATAATGCCAGTGCATCCCGACTTGATCCAAGCATTATTTCGCAGCCGCCCGCTCAAGATCAGCGATGAATGAATCAACCGTTGAGGCGACCCGTGCATCGTTAGATAGTGCCTCACCGACAATTTTGTCCGCGAGTGTGAGTGCAAGCTCGCCTACCTGTCGAGTGAGCGCGGAGACAGCTTGGGCACGTTCGGCGGCCATGGCCGCCTCGGCTGCAGCGGTAACGCCCGCGGCCGCGATTCGTGCTTCATTGCGTGCTTCTTCCACAATCGCGGTGCGATCTGCCTGGGCAGCGGTACGAATTGCCGAAGCTTCTTCGCGCGCACCGGCTAGTTGCTTCTGGTACTCAGCGAGCACCGCAGCTGCAGCTTCTTCTGCTTTTCCTGCGCGCTCTAATCCGCCTTCAATCAGGTTCGCGCGCTCATCAAGAGTTGCCTTAATTTTGGGCAGAACGAACTTCGCGAGAGTGCCAAATACCAACAGGAACGCGATGAGACCAATGATGAGTTCATCAAGTGGTACTGCAAGCACAGTAGGCATTTCCTCGCTCTCAGCAGCGAGGATTGTGGCGAATTTAAACATATAAGCCTCTTTCCCGGTCTAGGTCGACTAATTCGTGCTTAATAACGAATCAGGTACCGTAAACGAAAGGAACAACGAAGCCAATCAAGGCCAAGGCTTCAGCGAGTGCGAAACCAAGGAGCATGTTTTGGCGAATGATGCCGTACGCCTCAGGCTGGCGAGCAATTGCTTGCACACCCTGTCCGAAGATGATGCCGATACCGACACCTGGACCAATGGCCGCTAGGCCGTATCCGATTGAGCCAATCGAACCGCTGATTTCCGCGAGAAGCGACATATCGTTTCCTTTTCATTGCGCACCGACTGTTGCCGGTTTGGTGGTTTATATCAACTAGGTTGATGTGAACTTTTCAGTTTTAATATTCAGTTGTAAGTCTTACCCGGTATTGCTGTCTGGCTGGTCTCACATGTTTAGTGTTCAGTCTTCAGTGTTTAGTGTTCCGCGTGCAGCGCACTCCCAATATAAACGGCAGCGAGCAAAGTAAAGATATAGGCCTGAAGCGCTTGGATGAACGCCTCAAAAGCCGTGAGCAAGACGGTCAAGGTGAAGCTGGCTGCTGAACCGACTATTCCAATAAAGCTGAATGTCAAGAGGTAGAAGGCGGCAACGCTGAAAGAAGCTAGGAGGAGGTGACCGGCGAACATGTTGGCGAACAATCGCACCGCGTGGGTAAACGGTCGGACCAAGAAGTTCGAGATTAATTCAATTGGCGTAAGCAGAAGATACATTCCCTTGGGGACACCGGGGGGAAACATGATGTTTTTGAAGAACCCAACGAATCCTTGCTTGTAAATCCCCAATGGCACCCACGTCACATAGACGATGATCGCGAAAGTGACGGGGATGGCAAAAATTGAAGTGACAGGCAGCTGCGCACCGGGGACGATTCCCCAGAAGTTCAGTATCCATACAAGGAAGAAAAAAGAGAAAAGGAATGGGACAAATTTCTCGCCACCCTTGCCAATCGTTTCTTTGACAATTCCATCACGGATAAACAGGTAACCGAGTTCACCAACGTTTTGGGCTCCGCGAGGGACGAGTTTCGGCTTTCTGAAGGCGTAACCGAAAAATCCAATGATGACCACAACTGCTAAGAGCAGCAAAATCGTAACTTTGGAGATGTTGAAAGACAGTCCACCGATGGTGAAAGTAAATAAGGCATCAAATTGAAAAATCTCTGCGCCTGGAGCGGGGAAACCGCAACCGGAGAAAATCTTGCAGTTGGGTCCACCAGAGGCGAGAACGCTAAATGCCATTAATGGTCCCCTTCCAACTTCGGTCCGGTCTTTCGGGCTGCTGCATCTTGTCGTTCCTTGTTTTCGCGGGCTAACCCGGTGAAAATCAGGTAGTACGAGAGTCCAAGTCCTGTCAATGCGCCAAGCGCCATGAACAAGGATCTGTTCCCCAGCCATAAGGAGAGTAAGAACCCCAGCCCCGTGTACAAAATCAAGCCAGCTATGAGCCGACTTGAAATTATCCACGCAGCGTTGTCCATCGCAGCAAATTGACGCACCGGCGCATTTCCTGAAATCGAACGTGCGCGGGAACGGTACCACTTTGGATCGCCCAGCGAGCCTTCGGGCTGTTCAATATTGAGTGTCATTTGTCACTTTTTTCTGATGAGGAATCGTCCATGGAAATTGGTTCAACGTACAACACTTTGGTCGTTCCGAAAATCCACACTTCCATGACCGTCCACACCAAGGTGCAGACCAAGATTGCAAGCGCAAAAGTCTTGGTATCAAAGGCCGTAGTGTCCGCAAATAGCACCAAAATCAACAAAAGAACGCCGATCTTGACCAAATAAATGGTGAGTGCCATGGTCAGAGCCATTTGCGGGTTATTACGAAGGACTGAACCGAGGGCAAACTGCCCGACCGAGAAAAAAACTATGACCAGTGCGGTTCCCAGGAATGCACCCAAAGCTGCCGATCCGCCTGACATTACAGCCGCGATAATCACAACAATCACACCTGCAACAGCAGTAACAACTCCAGCCCGAAGCAATACAAGTGAGTCGATACTGCGTGCTCTTGGCACCGATAACACCTCGCAATTTTTTGACAAAAAGATGGCAGCAACTCTCTTGCGCTGAGCCATGTGAACTCAGGCTACCGCATTGATTGTTGCCCTAGTCAGCCGATCCGACCGATCCGACCCGGTTGCGGTTTGACTTCCTGCACCGTCGGATCCGTGGGTGTACGTCGAACGAGAATTACCATGACCACAACACCAATTGCCGTTCCAATCCCCGCGTAGATCAGCGGGAAGAATGCAATCGCAAGGGCCGCCCCCGCTATCAAAGCGGTCCAGGCGTACATCAGAAACACTGCTCGACGCTGCGAGTGGCCCATCTCGAGTAAACGGTGATGTAAATGCTGTTTATCGGGGGCGAATGGGTTTCGGCGAGCTCGGGTGCGCCTGATCACTGCGAGCCCCAAATCAACCAAAGGCAACGCCATGACGGCAAGTGGCAAAATCAATG
>CANMNM010000211.1 GCA_947499275.1 Actinomycetota bacterium
GCAAGCAGCTGCCTCACATATCCGGCGATTTCCTGCTGCAGTTGCTCGGCGTAACGGGGATCCTCCAGTTCGATTCTAAAGAGCTCGCGTTCGCGATATTCGATTTGTTGACGAAGTTCCGCAGCCTCGGTCTGGAGAACGGAGATAGCAAACGGGGATGTGTTTTCCCAAAAGTATTTGCCGCCGTTCGTGGTGCCGGAGAGCACAGATACGCTCTCGTTCCACTGCCCCTCCGGTGTCAAGGCATCCTTCGCACGGCTCCACGTGCTTGCTGAGGCAACATAGATGCCATTAGATTGTTCGTTGTCTTGGTTTTTCACCAACACGCGATCGCCCTCGACCAGTGCCACGCCGTCAATTGTTTGGAGACCGCTAAGCGTCAATAGCCCGGTGGTGGCAACTCTCGCCGGAAGTTTCATATTGGCCCCGGGAGCCGACGTGTAAGCAGGCGGCCATGTTCGATTTGACGCCTGCGGCGGGCCGACGCTCGCCCAGTCGTGGAACGACTGAGTCCACTTTTCCGTGCTGCCGTCAGTGAAGTTTAGCGTGATGGTCTGCGACAGCTGGTTGCCATTGGATGCCGCGCCGGCGAGGTAGAAATAGTCTGACTTGTCTGCATCGACGCTGACGGTGATCGTCTGGCCCGTGGCCCGAACGAAGTTTCGCGGGCCCTCTGTTCCACCAACCTGATTTGCGTTGGTGGGCACCGGGCCGATGGGGAACGAGATGCCGTTGTAGATGATCGGGGTGCCGGGGACGGTAGTGTTTTGTGTTCCCTCGGTGACGACGTTGTAGTTGGAGTTGTAGTAGTTGCCGTTTCCGTCGAAGCCTTGCTTATTTCCCACCTGCCACGGCGGCGTCGTGATGCCGAAGGCATTGAAGTAGGTCGACAAGTCGATCGGCGTCGAGACTGGGCCCAACGTGGGCACGGTCGCCCCTAAAGTCGCCGAGTTTGCGGACCGCAAGGAGGTTGGAGCTATCGCCGTAGAATACTCGAGACGCTTGCGCAAACTGACCATGCCGTATGGCACAACATAGTCGTGCGAGAAGCCCCCGTTTGAACCCACCGCGATCCGGGCCTCTTCCAGCCACGGGCCGCATGAACCATCCCCGAGGGTTTGAGCTGATTCCACCACGATCGTGGCCCCAGCACGGACGCTCTCGTCCACATTCCCGGAGAACCGGAGCATCTCCCCGGCCTGGAAGTGGACCCGTATCTGAGCGGGCAGGACTTCTCCAGCAACAGTTCCAGGGAACAGGTGGCTTGCGTAGATCGGATTGGCTTTGAGCTCTGCGCGCTGTGCAGGCGTTAGCTTGTTGGAATCTGACGAAATGATCATTGGGGCTCCGGGCGGCAAACCCTGCGCGGCTTCGGTGGCGTCTGGGAGAGCCTGCACCTCAAGGTAGGCGAGGTTTTGGCTGGCACCGATCCTGAAACCAGACTGCGCGAAATCCACACCGGTCGGACCGACCGCAAGCTGGGCCTTGGCTTTTCGAGCCAAACCTGTTGCAGAAAATGCACTTATCGAAGTGAATGCAACCCGGCATTTGAACTCCCTTTGGCCACGCGCATCGTAGGTCCGGGCCTCACCCGCACCGGTTTTAGTAGCAGCCCACATGGTGGCATTGAGTATTGCGCCACCTTCCACCGAGGCAAGTTGGCTGACGCTGTAGGCTAGGTTGTAGAGCAAAGTTTGGCCATCCTCGCGAGTCAACTGGATCGAGTATCGCGTGCTCGCGCAGCCACAACCATCGGTAGGTTTGCTCCAAGAAATGGTGGTTCCAACCCCTTCCGTAGCAAGAATACGCGGAGACACGATCTTGCCTGGAACCGTGCCCGCCTGCGGGGTCGAGGCAGTAGTGCCACCCTGCCTGTCCAAAGGGACCACATCGAATGCAGGTCCAATACCTCTCGCAGTTGTTGCAGGCGTCCAGCGCACGATGTCGGTGAACAAAACGGTGCGAATGGAAGAAGCGTTGTCCAGCGTGGCCGGGGCGGTGCCCAAGGCTTCCGCTGGGATCGGCACCCATGCATTGCTTGCCGAGACCCACTTCTCGAGAGTGCCTCCGTGCACCTTTGTTACGATGAAACCCTGGGTTCGGCCGCCGAGGATGTGCGATGGCATCAGTTCCACAGTCCACCCGCTCGAGGCGTCGAGCATGACCGTCCGCGGGCCGAAGATTTCAACCGTGAGGTCTTTTGGAGCGCTATCGAGACCTGCTTGGTCAATAGACACGGCCGAAACCTCATGGATGCCATTGGCAAGGCGCGGCGACTTGAAGGACCAGGCGCCCGTATTGGCATTGCTTTGCGCAATACCGACCGGCAGACCGTCAATATTGACTTTCACCTGCACGCCTGGTGTGGTGGTTCCGCTGAAGACAGGCTCCGCTTCGGTCGTCAGTCCATCGCCCTTCGTGCCGGAATCAGACAAATTTTCAATGCCGAGCGCAGGTGCCGCAGGCGGCGTCGACATGATGGAGACGAACAAAGGCGAGGAAAGATCACCAGCGGACTCAGAAGCGTCCATGGGAGTGACGGTGATCGTATGGATACCGGCAGTGAGTGGCGCCTCGGCAGGCACCGTATATGTCCACCCGCCATTTTGCACCGGGACCAGTTCGCCGGGTTGCCCATTCATGGAAATACGAACATGGCTTACGGCGCCCAAGACGCTGCCGGCAAGGGTGGGTGTGCGGTCGTATGTCACACCATCGATAGCGGAAGACCCCGTGTCGCTGAAAGAGGCGAGGCCGGGGGATTGTGCGAACAGGCCCAAGACCTGCAGTCGGTAAAAACCACTCGTGGAATTTCCCACCATGTGGAGGAAGGAACCGGTGGTGTTGTTGGCAGAAATCGTCGTCCAACTTGACAAATTTGCACTGTGCTGAAGGTTGATTGAGCCGCTGAGAGTGGCATTCCAAGAGATTGAGGCGTTGCTGCCGTTAAGCAGAACCATCAAACTGGGATCGGCTGCTGTGGACGCCTGAGCGAGGCAGGCCATAAAAATAAGCGGAAAAAAATATCGCATGGCATCATGTCACCACAGCAAGGAGATATTTAGAAATATTTTTTGC
>CANMNM010000212.1 GCA_947499275.1 Actinomycetota bacterium
CTCGACGGCTGATTTGAGTTTCTGAGCCATGTCATTGGCGTGGGTCGCGCTCTTTAGCCACAGGTCATCGCTGAGCAAGGCAATCATTTGGGCAGAAGCGAAACGCATCTTGCTATTGAGTTGCATGAAGCTTTTTCGAAAGTATTCAACGCCATGAACAACGTCAGGGTTGAAAACAACAATCACTTCACCCATGAGCATTCCATTTTTCGTTCCCCCGAAAGACAAAATATCGACGCCGGCATTAACCGTGAAGTCAGCAATGGGAACTCCTAGAGCCACCGCAGCATTGGCAATCCGTGCACCGTCCATGTGGACGCGAAGGCCTAGTTCATGCGCGCACTCGCTGATTGCGGTGACTTCTTCGACCGTGTAGACGGTTCCCATCTCGGTGGATTGAGCAATTGAAACGGCACCTGGTTGGGCGTAATGCACAAAACCAAAATCGTGGGCGGCAGAGCGAATCAGATCCGGTGTGAGTTTTCCATTCACGCCGGGGACTGTCCAGAGTTTGATTCCAGCAACCTTTTCGGGTGCACCACCCTCGTCCATGTGAATGTGCGCAGTATCTGTGCACACAACCGCTTCCCATTGGTTCATGATTGAGGACAAGGCAACCACGTTGGCACCGGTCCCGTTGAAAACCGGATAAACACCAACAGGTCGGCCAAAGAGAGCGGCCATGCGTTCGTCAAGTTCAGCCGTAATCGAATCATCACCGTATGCGACTTGATGGCCAGAATTGACCCGAGTGAGTGCTTCCAGAATTTCTGGGTGTACGCCCGCATAGTTGTCGCTAGCGAATCCACGCCAGGGTTGCATGCGGATGTTCTCTGCTCGATCACTCATGGGAGGCAGTATTCCTCACCTTGACACCTTTGTCAGATTCGATGGCTGGGCTAACTCCACAGGCCTGTGGCAATCGGCTTCGATTCCGAGCAACCCACGAGTAAACAACGTTGGCGGCGGGCAGTACGAATCGTGAATCCAAAATCGCACCTAATGGAGCGACGCGACTGGCACGCAGAATCTGTGCCACAGCCGCAGCCCCACCAAACGTCTTCCCTGAAGGAGCTAGAAATACAACCTCAGACTGAGCGCGCTCCAATGTGAGGTCTTCGTGCACACTCGCGAAATCAAATGTTTGAAAGCCGACGAAGTCGACGCGGGCGCCCAGGCGGCCCGCAAGGCGTACCGAGGATTGGCAAATCCCGCAATCTGCATCAAAAACACAGATTGCGGGTGGACAACTTCGGTGATTAGTCAAATGAAGGGCGCTGCGTCCGAGTGCGTTTGATTTCGTAAAACCCAGGAACCGATGCGACGAGGACTGCTCCATCCCACAGTCTCAATGCATCATCACCGACCGGCGTGGGAGTAACCACCGGTCCAAAGAATGCAACGGGCTCACCGGAGGCACCTGAAATTGCGATGACGGGAGTCCCAACATCTTCGCCGACCAATGAAATACCTCTCACGTGGCTTGCTCTCAATTGCACATCAAAGTTTTCTGAGTCGGCTGCTGCGGCAAGAGCCTCTGGTAATCCCACTTCGGCCAATGCTTCAGCGATGATCGTGTCGTAATCCTTGCGGCCCTGATTGTGAATTCGAGTCCCCAGAGCGGTGTATAGCGGACCCAGAACGGATTTACCGAACTCAACTTCGGCGGCGATGCATAAACGAGCAGGTTTCCAAGCCACCGCCATAAGTTCGGCGTAATCTGGGCTGAGGTCCCTTCCTTCGTTAAGGACCGAGAGAGACATGACACTCCATGTCACGTCAAGATCTCGTGGCACACTCACTTCTTGTATCCAGCGGGAAGTCATCCACGCCCACGGACACATCGGATCAAACCAGAATTCAACTTTAGTTGCCATACCCGCATCTTCCCACTAGCCCTGATTCTCGGGTGACCCGCCTGATCGAGCAATTAACGGGTGACGTGAAAGGATTCCGGTATGACTCTCACTGAAGCAACAGGTTCCCGCTCGGAAAACATCACTCGCGCTGAGGCCAGTGAGCGCTCAGACCTGATCTCGAGCACCTCCTATGAGGTAGTTCTTGACCTGACGTCAACGGGACCAACATTTACGACCACCACGACCGCGCTATTCGCTTGCACAACTCCCGGCGCCCAAACGTGGATTGACCTGATCGCGCCCACCGTTGAATCTGTGACCCTCAATGGAACTGAGCTCACGGTCTCTGAAGTAGTCCACGGCGCACGCATTTCACTCCCTAATTTGGAGGCGAGCAACACACTCGTTGTTGTTGCCCAAGGAAAGTACATGAATACGGGCGAAGGTTTGCATCGCTTCATTGACCCCGTTGACAACGAGACCTACCTCTACACGCAATTCGAGTCAGCCGATGCACGACGCATGTATGCCTGCTTTGAACAACCTGACCTCAAAGCCACGTTCACTTTGAGCGCCACCGCACCAGGAAATTGGAAGGTGATTAGCAATTCACCTATGGCGCAAGTGACCGAACACGACAACGGTTCCAAGACTTGGGAGTTTGAACCCACTCCCATAATTTCCACCTACATCACAGCACTTGTTGCTGGTCCTTATTTCGAAGTGCGCGACGAATACGCAGGGCCATTTGGAACCTACCCGCTGGGCATTTATTGCCGCCAGTCACTTTCGGATTATCTGGACTCCGATGAAATCTTCGAAGTCACCAAGCAAGGTTTCGCATTCTTCGAAGACCAATTCAAGGTCGGTTACCCCTTTGCAAAGTACGACCAGCTCTTTGTCCCAGAATTCAATGCGGGAGCAATGGAAAATGCTGGCTGTGTCACCTTCTTGGAAGACTTAATCTTCCGCAGTCGCGTCACCATTGCTGCCTATGAACAGCGCGCAAACACAATCTTGCACGAGTTAGCCCACATGTGGTTTGGCAACTTGGTCACCATGACCTGGTGGGATGACCTTTGGCTCAATGAATCATTTGCCGAGTGGGCCGCCCATCACGCGAATGTGCATGCAACCCGTTACAACGATGCATGGACAACATTTGCCAACTTGCGTAAGGCCTGGGCTTACCGCCAAGATCAG
>CANMNM010000213.1 GCA_947499275.1 Actinomycetota bacterium
TGGCAAACACTCGCGGGAACTTCCACCAGAGTCTTCATCTCGATTTGCGACAACGGGAGCGGCGGAACTTTACCGGCAGAGGTACTGGCACGACGCGGCATTTGATGCAGTCGACGGGATTACTGCCATCGCGAATGAGTTATCAGTTTCACTCCCGGTGCTTGCTGCCGCATGGGTATTGCACCAGCCCGTTGTCACGGTGGCGATTGTGGGCGTTACGCGCCAGGAACATTTAGAAGCACCGATGGCTGCCTTGGAATTGAAGCTTGAGACAGAAACTCTCGAGCGACTAGACGTTCTGACACGGGTCTTTCGAGACGGCGATGCCACTCAATAGTCGGTGGCTGTTAAACCACAACTCCGTCGTGCATCACCAAAATCTTTTGCTTCGGATCGAGTAAGGCCTTTGGAGACACCAGGGGATCTACCCGAAGTGCCAGCAGATCAGCTCGTTTTCCTACGTCAATGGTGCCCACGGTGTCTATGACACCCAGTAGCCGGGCAATGTTTACCGTGATTGTGCTCAGAGCTTGGCGTGGCGTCATACCTATTACCTCGATATATGACTCAACTTCTTCTGCACAATAGCCCTGCGGGAAGTGGGTGAGTCCAGCATCGCCTCCAGCGACGATGGGGACTCCGGCCTCGAATGCCATTCGGATGCTTTGAGCATGTCGCTCGTGGGTTCTTTTGTGCTCGTCCACTATCACGGAAGGAATGCCCATGCTTGAACCTCGAATTGCAAATGCCCGATACATTGAAAGCGTTGGTGAAAGTGTGACGTTGTTCGCTACCATCAATTCGAGCGACTCGTCGTCAATGTAAATTCCGTGCTCAATGGTTTGAGCGCCATAAAATGCAGCTGCCCGAACCGAGGCTGCAGATTCTGCGTGTGCAGCCACGGGGACACCTTGATATTTCGCTTCCGACATGACTGCCGCAAACTCGATCTCTGACAGGCCGTTTCTCTCGGCTGGACATAAAGGGTTGAAACCGGTGCCGCTTACCCCAACTTTGATCCATTCGACCCCGTCTTTCAATTGCTTCCTGATCGCTGCTCGTGCTTGGTCAGGACCAACCACCTGAACCCCGAGTCCGTGCTGGTACGGGCGGTTTTCAAAGATATGGCTAGGTTGAAAATCTGCTAGCCCACCGGGGCCGGAAAGAATCTGCCCGGCTGGGTGAATATTTGGCCCCGGAACGTCGCCTCGAGATACCGCATTGCGAATCTCAACACCGATGTTTCCTCGACTCCCAACGTCACGGACGGTAGTAAACCCCGCTTTAAGTACGACACTTGCGTTGACAACTGCATCAAGGGTTGCCTCCGGAATGGACTTCCGTAATTCGATGTCATAGGGATCTGCAACGTCGCGATAGATGAGATGGCAGTGAGCATCCATCATGCCTGGCATGACGTAGCCGCCTTGGAGATCGATGATGACATCGTCAGGACGGCTCTCCACAAATTCACCGATCTCGCTAATGGATTCATTTTCAACAACCAGGGAACCGGTGCGCGGAGATAGTTCTTCTCCCACATAGAAAGTTGCATTATTTAACACGGTTCTGCTCATGGATTACTCCTCTATTTGGGCGGATTATCGGTACTGCTGGGCCATTTCATTGAATTCCTCGAAAGTTCCAAATTGGGCTATTTTTGCCACGGATGGGACTCCTAGCAGGGTTCCCACTTCATTGCTCAATTCTCGAATTGCTTCGAGATTGACGCCGGTCTCAATACCCATCTCTCGGAACAGATGCACTACATCTTCGGTAGGGACATTGCCCATTCCGAGTATGGAAACTGGCATAGCAATTCCGCCACCGTATCCACCAATACAGGATTCGAACGATGTCGCGCCGTTTTCCCATGCAGCAACAACATTGGCAAGTGCCATTCCTGTCCGTTCGTGTAAATGCACTCCAAGAACCATGTCGGGAAAACGTGTTGTTATTGCCTTCACGCGTTCGCCGACAAGCCGCGGATTAGCCATACCGATGCTGTCAGCGATGCTGACCTCATGCACACCAAATCCATGGAAAGTGTTTATGAGATCGAGGATGCGGCTCTCAGGAACTGGGCCTTCATAAGGGCAAAGGAAACAAATGCCCATGCCAACATCAATGCTGACACCCTGCGCAATTGCAAGTTCAGCGATCAGGCGGATCTCTTCGACATTCTCCGCAATACTCATATTCGAGTTCTTCTTGCTGTAAGTCTCTGAACCCACAATGAGTGCAGAGATTTTTGTGCAGCCAGCGTCGATTGCTCTTTGAGCTCCACGAAGATTGGGAACGAGCGCCCGGTACACAACACCGTCTCTTTTTGGGAGGGAACGCACAACTTCATCGGCATCGGCGAGCATTGGGATGACCTTGGGATGTACGAAACCGGTAACTTCAATCTCCGGGACGCCGGCGTCGGCAATCTTTCCAATGAGTGCGATCTTTTCTTCAGTAGTTGGTACATGCCAACCCGATTCGTGCACCATTGTTTGCAATCCATCACGCATTAGTACCTCTACGATGCGGGCTTCCGGTTTACTCATTTCGTTTCCTTTCGTGGGTGATGATCAGTGAGATTGTGAAGCCATTCGCCTTCGACCACCATGGTTGCGACCCCAGTGGGAAACCAAGCAAAATCTATTAATGCTGATTCTGGAAGAAGGGACGCTATCTGCGCTGGAAGGAATTCAAGCGTGCTGCCAAGGAAGACCACTGCTGCACATTCCATCACTGCCTCACGGGCAATAATGAGACGACCGTCTTGGGCTATTTCGCGGGTTTTCATCCATAGTTCTCGTTGGCACTCCGGCCAAGGCCCGAGGTCTCGCCAGAGCCCGGGGGTAATGACCGCTCCGTGTGAGTCAAAAATATCTTGCTCAATGTCGCTATGAACAGGCCCGAGTGGTGACTGCATTACGGACCGGTGGGGCCTGGTGTCGGCTCCCATCAGGGAGATACTGAATAAAAGGTTAATTGGGTTGGCGTCTCTATACCGCTCGATTACATCAGTAACACCGGAGTTAATTGGCCCTTCACTCAATGAA
>CANMNM010000214.1 GCA_947499275.1 Actinomycetota bacterium
TTCACCGCTCACGAGGGCCTGGAGATTTGGTGAATACTGCAATAACGCACACGTTTACTTCAAGCGCGAAGACCTCAATCACACCGGGTCACACAAAATCAATAACGCGTTGGGTCAGGTACTTCTTGCCCAGCGCATGGGGAAAACGCGAGTCATCGCCGAAACTGGTGCTGGCCAACACGGGGTGGCAACGGCAACGGCCGCTGCACTGTTAGGGCTTGAATGTGCTGTCTACATGGGTGAGGAAGACACCCGACGCCAAGCGCTCAATGTCGCCCGAATGAAGCTCCTCGGAGCTGAAGTTATTTCGGTCACTAATGGCAGCAGGACCCTCAAAGATGCAATCAACGAAGCAATGCGCGATTGGGTTGCCTCAGTTGACTCAACCCACTACGTGCTGGGCACAGTTACCGGACCGTCGCCATTTCCAGATATGGTGCGCCATTTCCATTCGGTAATTGGGCGCGAGTCACGGGAACAAATTTTGGCCGTTGAAGGTCGGTTGCCAGACGCGGTAGCGGCATGCGTTGGCGGCGGATCCAATGCCATGGGCCTATTCAGCGGCTTCATCGATGATCTCAGTGTGCAGTTACGGGGCTATGAAGCCGGTGGTGACGGTGTAGAAACCGGTCGCCATGCCGCAAGATTCTCTGCCGGCTCACCTGGGGTTCTCCACGGAGCCCGCACATACGTGATGCAGGACAAATGGGGACAGACAATTCCCTCCCACTCCATCAGTGCAGGGCTTGACTACCCGGGCGTAGGCCCCGAGCATGCCTGGTTACATGACACTGGGCGTGCCGTCTACGAACCGGTCAATGACTCAGAGGCCATGGAGGCATTCGCCCTGTGTTCGCGCACCGAGGGAATTATTCCAGCAATTGAAACAGCCCACGGGTTAGCGGGTGTTATCCGTTTAGGTAGAGAGCTTGGACCGGATTCTGTCATTATTCTTAATTTGAGTGGACGTGGAGACAAAGACGTGGCTACGGCTGCGCGTTGGTTTGGAATTGAACTCGAACATTCTGAGTCGGGTATCAGTATCGAACTGGCTGAAGGGCGCTGATTTGTGAATCCCATGAAAACGGGAAGCATCAGTGCGGCGTTCGCTCAGGCGAAAAGTGAAGGTCGAGCCCTGCTCATTGGGTATCTCCCGGCTGGCTTCCCCACCCTGGACGAATCAATTGAACTTGTGCAGGCAATGTGCGACGGGGGAGTTGACCTCATTGAGGTGGGCCTTCCCTATTCGGATCCGCTCATGGATGGCCCCGTCATTCAACAAGCTGTTGATCAAGCCCTGACTAATGGAGCGACCCCCAAATCTGTGCTTACGGTGATCAAGGCCGTCGCTGATCGTGGAGTGGTTCCAGTTGTTATGAGTTACTGGAACCCGATTGAGCAGTTCGGTGTCGAAAATTTTGCACGAGAACTGCAGGAGGCGGGCGGAGTCGGGGTAATCACCCCAGATCTCACCATTGAAGAAGGACAGCCGTGGATTGCAGCGGCAGCGCTCCATGACGTTGACCCGATATTTCTCGTAGCACCGTCATCTACCAACGAGAGAATCACCAAGATTTGTCATGACACGCGTGGATTTGTGTATGCAGCTTCCACGATGGGGGTTACCGGTGCTCGTGATCAGGTGAGCAATATGGCCCCCGAGTTGGTGGCTCGTGTTCGTCAATGCACAGATTTGCCAATAGCTGTAGGTTTAGGCGTCTCAAATGGCGTTCAGGCATCGGAAATTGCCAAATACGCCGACGGAGTAATTGTCGGATCGGCTTTTGTGAAAGCGGCCAATGCTGGAGGGGTCAAAGCGGTGCGCGAACTGGCTCAGGAACTTGCACAAGGGGTCCGTCACCGTGGTTAGCATCCCTCGCTTATTCTTATGATGGGTTGTCAGGACTTAATGAGCTTAATGAGCAATGGATGCGAATTAAGTAAGTGAATTAGGAGCAGATGCAATGGGTGAAAAGGGTCGTCGCGAAAGAGCTGCACAGGCACGCGGAGAAGCGCAAGCTTCTGAGAAGCGTCGTGAGCGCATAGTTCGCATCGTTGGTGGGGCAACAGTGGTGGCTGTCATGGTCGCCATCATTGGAATTGCGGTCTACGCCAGTAGTACCGCCCCATCAACTGACGCCAGTGGTTTAACCGGTGGGATTGTCGAGCCGGACCCGTCAGCGGCATTACCTGCCGGTGTTCTTGCAGCAGACTCACCGACTCCATTTGGCGTCCCCTATGGAACTGGCAGCGCCGATGTTCCCGTGCTTGAGTTGTGGGAGGACTTTCAATGCCCAGCCTGTGGGTCGCTAGAACTTGCTAATGGTGCTGGGATTGCGCAACTTGCCGAAGAGGGCAAAATCCAACTCATTTACCGACCTACCGCTTTTCTCGATGCAAATTTGGGAAATGATTCATCCCACCGCGCGATTGCGGCATGGGGTTGCGCGATTGATGCTGGCAAGGTCAAGGAGTACCACGACACCGTGTATGCGAACCAGCCGGTCACAGAAGGTATGGGTTTCCCAGAGGATCGACTTCTCGCATTTGGCGCGGATTCAGGCATCACCGATGCCGCATTCACGGCCTTCTCCCAATGTGTCACCGATGGCACCTACCTTGCCTGGGCGGCTAACACCAATCAAGAGTTTTCAGCCGGGGAAATTGGTGGAACGCCAGCAGGCTTCCTTAACGGGGAACCGGTTGAAAATGCCGTGTTGGCCGATCCAATCGCTTTAGCCGAACTTATTACTTCCAAGTCGTAGGTGGACTCGCTCACGTGAAGGCATTCATACCCAGTCCAGAGACGGGTGTGTGGGAATTAGGCCCAATTCCGATCCGGGCTTATGCGTTGTTCATCGTGCTGGGCATCATTGTTGCCGTTGTATTAGGCAGCAAGCGATACGAAGCTCGCGGCGGACGTCCTGGGGTCATAACTGACATAGCTATTTGGGCGGTTCCATTTGGAATAGTTGGTGGTCGGCTGTATCACGTACTCAGTGACTGGCAGATCTACTTTGGTGACGAAGGCAAAGGGTTTATTGCA
>CANMNM010000215.1 GCA_947499275.1 Actinomycetota bacterium
CCAGAATGGCCAATAATGAGGGCTCTTTTTTTCAAGTTTAAAGGCTGTAGATTTCTATTTGAGGAAGAGGGAAAATCAATTTTCCGCCATTCTTAAGAAACGCATCTTCTCTTACAATTATTCCATCTCTAAAGTGCCAAGGCAATACGAATAAGTAATCAGGATTTTGGGCTTTAGCCTCTTTCTCTGAAATAATTGGAATCAACGTATTTGGGGTAAATGAACCGAATTTGTCTGGATTCACTTCGGCAATACAATGAATGTCTTCTTCCTTAATACCACAGTATTGAAGCAATACGTTGCCTTTGGTTGAAGCACCGTAGCCGAATATTTTCTTGCCTTGAGATTTTAAATCGTTAAGTAAATCCATCAACTCAGTTCTATGCTTACTTACATTTTCGGCAAACGCTTTGTAAATTTCAAGACCTTGGTAACCGGCATTGTTTTCTGCTTCAATGGCTTTGTTTAATTTCTCAGTTTGTAATGGAAGAGTTGAAATACTTTTGACAGCAGTAATTCTAAAACTTCCACCGTTGATGTTGTTAAATTCGATATCCGCTATTTTAAAACCAATTTTGTCAAATATCCACTTAATTTGTTGGATCGCGTAATACTCTAAATGTTCATGACAAATTGTATCGTAAGACGTGGTATCTATCATTGCAGGCAAATAACTTTGTTCAAAAACCCAAACACCATTCTCATCCAAAACATCGTAAATATCTTGAACAAATTTCATAGGCGCCTCTAGGTCATAAAACATGGCAATAGAGGTAATAACTTTCGCTTTTTTATTGAAAATCTTATTGTAGGTATCAGCGCTAAAAAAGTCGGCTGTGTTGTTGATGTGGCTCGGATAGTATTGTTTGAATTTGTTAGATGTTGGATCAATGACCATTAAATTCAGGCCTTTGTCCGAGGGATACGCTTGCAACAAGGTAGAGTCATTTCCTCCAATATCGATAATTACATCATCTGCATTTAATTCAACCAATTTGCAAATTTCAGCGACTACGCTTTGTAAGTGTCTAACCATTGATTGGTTAAGACCTGAGCGGTAACCATAATTTTCGCCATACATTTCATCGCTGTCGTAGGAGTGGTGCAATTGAACCAAACCACAAACATCTTCTCCATTTTGACTGAAGCATTTAACCAATTCCAATGGACCGCTGGTAATTTCGGTACTTTTGTTTTTAGGAAACACACCGGTTAGGGTTTGTTCACCAAGGTGCAACAATGAAACTAAGTTTGAATTTCCACATATTCTACAGCAGTTGATTTTCTTGTACATTTCTTCTAGTCGATATTAATTCAGCAAATATAAGAAAATTCAACAAATTTAAGACCCGCAATCAGATTAGTCTTTTGATTAATTCAGCTGGTGAATATTGCAAAGAAATCTTCATGGCATTGGCTTTTAATTCCTTTATAATTTGAGGCTTATTAAACAATTCCACAAACAAATCATGCAGATCTGAATACGCCTTAAATTTCACCACAGAATCTTTAAAATCTTTATCTAGAACAAAACTTTCAGGAAAAACCCCAGGCTTGGCACCTCTTATCATATGAAAAACGGCAGCTGTTTCTTTGTTTTGCAAACCCAAACTGTCATCCAACAAGATGTTGCTGAGTATAATATCAGATTTATAAAGCTCCAGATCAAATTGTTTTACATCAATAAAGTAATTGTATGAAAGAATGTTTAAACCCTTTTCTTGCATCACGCTGATTCTTTCGATTATTGCAGTTTCACTTGGGGGAATAAACCCAAGTAAATCGAGAATAAAATTGGATTTATAAAAATCCAAGTTGGATTCAAGCACATCGAACAATTTGTTGTACTCTCTTCTTATTTGGGTCACCGAACCTGGTATGCAAACCCTAATTTTAGTATTGTCTGTCGATAAATCCTTGTAGAAATCAGGTTCAAAAATCAAGGTTGGAAACACAATTGCATTCTTTGCATTTAAATACTTTTGTAAATGAAAACGCTGTGCTTCGCTTAAAATGACAATGTTTGTTCCGTCCTTGGCTATTTTTTTAATAAATTTTTTTCGGTAAAAATCCCACAAAACATCTTTCACAGAGTACTTAATTTGCCTCATGAAATCAATCTTATTTCTGTCTTTAAAAAAAACCTTATAAAGACGTTTGATCTGAATAATTAAGGCTGAATCATACCATAAATCAATATTATGAAAATGAAAAAAGACTTTACAATTAAGATTCGGTTTAAAAAAATAAAAGGCTTTAAAATGCTTAGAAACAGTGGTATAGTGAATCCTATCTAATGGATACTCCTTGATTTTTTCGAAAAAACCATTGACGTTGCTTTCTTGATCAAATAAAACATATTCTATTTGCGCACCGTCGTTGTCTTGGGCCATAATTAAATCTTTTGCACCTTGAGTGGTGAAGATGAATATTTTGTTTGCAGGATCGCTTGCATAGGTCTTTACCACCGCATTTACCACCATGTAATGCTCTTTAACACATATTTCTAAAATTCCAATATTCAATTTTTCGTTTAATTAACTCAGCGCAAATATATAAAATGGGTACTAAAAAGTACACGCTTGTCGAAATTACTTAAGAAAGCAATGACAATTAAGTTTAAATTTGCCAGATTACATGGGAGTTATAATCAGACAAGGATTTAAAGCAGCGTTATCCAATTACATTGGAATGGGGCTTGGGTTTTTAAGTTTATTCATTCTACTCCCCTTATTTTACACCCCTGAAAAACTTGGCGCGGTGCGCTTATTTATCGAATTGGGGACAGTTTTATCTTCTTTCGCTTTAATTGGAACCCACTACAGCATCAATCGATTTTTTCCATTTTTCAAAACTGCAGATGAGCAACACCAAGGCTTCTTTTTTTGGGTGTTAATATTTCCACTTATAGGATTTTGTCTACTATTAATTGTATTGCTTATTGGTGGAGATTCAATTTTTCTTTTTATAAATGCCAATGCTTTAAAATACAAAGAGCTTTTTCCAATGCTGATTTTACT
>CANMNM010000216.1 GCA_947499275.1 Actinomycetota bacterium
TGCACACCTATAACCTCTCTACTTTTCACCCATCCGAGGATTTAATCCTATGTCATACAAATAGGATTGTAAATGGATTTCATAACATCACGAGCCAATCGATGGAAGGCCTTGCTGCTTGAGTAACGAGGCAGTTGGGTACCTGTGCGATCTGCGCTCGGAGGCGCCAGCGATCGCAGTCATCACTTCATTGAGAGCATTCATCGAATGTCCGGAGACGAATGTGTCAACGTACGGCAACGCTGCAGCCATCCCGCCGACGAGCGGTTGGTAAGAGTCCGCGGCTTTACGCGGGTTGACCCAAATGATGTGGTGGGAGAGTCTGGAGAGTCGCGCCATGTGCGTCGCAAGAATTTTTGGATCCTCGATCTCCCAACCATCAGAAACAATTACCACCACCGCACCGCGGGCGATTCCGCGTCGGCCGAAATCATCAATAAAGGTCTTTATCGATGAGCCAATGCGGGTGCCACCCGACCAGTCCGTTGCAGCATCAGCTGCCTTTTTGTAAGCCAAGTTTGGTTGTGAAGTGGCAAGCGGTCGGGTGAGTCTGGTTAGGTGGGTTGCGAAAACAAACGCTTCGGCACCCAATGCTTGCACTGCGCCTCTCATCAGATGCAAATAAATCCGTGCATAAGGCTCCATAGACCCCGATACATCAGCAATCAACACGACCCGGCGAGGTTTCGTTATATGTGATCTCTTTATCAAGCGGATCGGATCTCCACCGGTTCGATGTGATGCACGAAGGGTCGCTCGCAGATCAAGTTGGTTACCTTTGCGCCCTCGCTGAGTCCGAGGGCGAGTTCGCAAAGGTGGGAGTAGTGGTAACTGAGCAACCAAGCGGCGAATAAGTGCGAGTTCGTCGAGCGTTAATGTAGAAAAATCGCGTTCGTTGACTCGCTCTTGGGCACTCATGGCTGCGAGGACACTAATGTCACTTTCATCTTCGTGATCACTAATCGGCGGACCAGGAGTTGCGTTGGTCCCCCGGGGGCTCGACTCACTTTCCCCTGACTTTTTAGATTCGCCCGAGCTTCGCTCCCCCGCAGGCAGTCCAGACAACGGCTCTGGTTCACTTGATCCTCTACGGAAATCCGCAAAGTCAAAAATCCCATGAAAGACGTGCTGAAAAACTCGATCAAACACTTCCGTTTGATCGTTGTCACTCATGAGGGTCACCCTTGCCAACCAATACAGTTCATCAAGTTGCGTGGGTTGGACCAATTCAATGGCGCTCGCGAATCTGACACTGCGCTCAGGTGTGACCGGGATTCCCGACCGGTGCAGCAGATGCCCGAATGCTGCACAAATCTGCGCTAAAGGTAAATCATTCACCGGCAATCCAGGCCAAGCCGTGCTCACGAGCAAGTTCCTGGTCGTCACGGTATTTCAATACCGATCCAAGGGTTTGCTCTGTGCTAGCGGCATCAAGTGTGCTCACCCCAAGAAGCATTGCCGCATTCACCCAGTCAATTGCTTCCGCGACCCCCGGCGGCTTCTGCATGTCGAGAGTTCGAATGCGTGACACCGCTGCAGCAACTTGCTGGGCCAAATCCTTACTTGCCTTCGGCGCCCGCAATTCAACAATCTCTGTTGCGTGCTCCAAGCTTGGGTAATCAATCCAGTGATACAAACAACGCCGCTTGAGTGCGTCGTGCAAATCTCGGGTTCGATTAGAAGTCAAAATAACGATGGGTTTTTGCTGTGCCGTCAGGGTGCCCAGCTCAGGAATGCTGATGGTTGATTCGGCTAACATCTCAAACAGAAATGCTTCAAATTCCTCGTCCGCACGATCCACTTCGTCGATCAACAGTACGGCTGGATTTGGCCCTACGTGTTCCAATGCCTGCAACAGCGGTCGTTCAATTAAAAACTCACGACGAAATAGTGAACTTTCCTCAATTGACGCCCCTTGGGACTCTGCCATTCTAATACTCAATAATTGCCGCGGGTAATTCCATTCATAAAGCGCCTCGGATGCATCGATCCCCTCAAAGCACTGCAGCCGAATCAACGGAGTGTCAAGTAGTTGCGCTAAGGCTTTGGCGGCCTGGGTTTTGCCCACACCAGCTTCACCTTCCAAGAGCAGGGGCTGGGGTAATCGGATCGCACAAAACAGCGCGGTTGCCAGCCCCAGATCAGCCAAGTAGTCAACTTTCGCTAATTCTTGGACCAACTGATGGGGGGACTCGATCTGACCTGCGGAACTCACAGGACACAGGCTAGCGAGTTTTTATGCATCTGCACCCCACTTTCTTTGCCCATGACAACCGGTAATTCTGAGGCATTTATCGGGTGCAGGGGCCTCGCCAGACACCCATTTCTTTTGATGAAATCAGCGTCTCTCAGTTCAAAGGGAATTAGTACTCGGCCCACTTCAACGTCTGGCAATAATTATGATCACACCCACGACAACTGCAACGGCGATGACCACTGGGACGACTCGCTTGAGAACTGGGGCACCCGCAGTTGCCAATAGATTCACGCTGTCAGCGGTCATGATCGGTGCTGGTGTTGGTGCTCCATCGGCTGCAGTGCCATCACCGGTGGCAATCACTTGCTCGAGATTCCCAGCAAATTGATTGACCAATCGACCAGCGACATCTTGCATGACGCCCCTCCCAAACTGGGCTGCCTTGCCCGTGATGGTCAATTCAGTGGTGACATCAACTCGAGTCACGCTAGTACTCTGGGCAACCAGCGTGATAGCAACGTGTGCCGTAGCCGTACCTGTTCCGCGTGATTCCTTGCCGGTGCCATCGATGATCGCAGTATGGGTCGCGTGATCCTTGCTTGTGAAGCGGGCTTCACCGCCATAGACCATGGAGACTGGGCCTAATTTGACCTTAACGTTTCCCGAGAATTCATCGCCATTAATTGACTCAAGAGTTGCACCGGGCATGCATGGAGCAATCTTCTCAACGTCAAGGATGGTTTTCCATGCCGTCTCAATATCAGTCGAGATAGTAAACGAATTTTCGAGCTCCACAGACTCCCCCTTGTTAATTTGTCAT